>QMLT01000330.1 GCA_003646875.1 Deltaproteobacteria bacterium | reverse complement strand
TCCACGTTGCACGTGTGTCCCGATTTATGGGGGCACGCTGATGCCCCCTATTTATTAAGGGCATGGAGCAAAAAAAGACATACCCATGCTCCCTGACTTTATGCAGGCCTTGTTGTGCCTTATTGCCCGACAGATACCCCAACTTATTGAGAAGTTACCCAAAAAGGAGATAAGTATAAATTAAATAACGGAGTTTTCTCATGAATTTTAATCCCGATAAATCGGGATTAAAAAAGCTATAATAAATAATAATTCTATAGTCTTGGTGTCTTTGTGGCAAGATACCTGAGTAGATACTAAAAACAAACTTAATCTATAAAATAAAATAATCAAAAGTAAAGCCCTATTAGGGCTAACATCAAGGAATTGCACAGATGGCTATTGTGGCTCCTTTCAGAGGAGTGACCTATAATTTTAACAAGATACCAAACATTGAGAGGCTCGTGTGCCCACCCTATGATATCATTTCAGATAAGGAGCAGGACGTCTACTACAATAAGGATCCATATAATATTGTCAGACTTATTCTGGGAAAGAGAAAGACGGGTGATTCTGATTGGGATAATAGATATACCAGGGCAGCGGATCTATTGAATAGATGGGAATCAGAGCAGGTTCTTGTTCGACATCAATTTCCCTCCATTTATCTTACCTCCATTGAATATGAATCGCCAGATACCTTAGAAACAAAGACCCGATGGGGATTTATAGCCCTGATACGGATAGAAGAAAATGACTCATCTGTTATTTTGCCCCACGAAAGAACATTTTCTTATTATATAGAAGACAGGCTAAAGCTGATGAGGGCATGCAACGCACAATTTAGCCCGGTGTTTGGTCTCTATGAGGATGAGGGCAATATAATTGGCAGTATATACGCGACAATAACTGATTCTCCTCCTGCAATATCCTTCAGGGACGTCGATGGATATTACTATAAGATCTGGGAGATCACCAGTGATTCAATTATAAGGGACATCGTTTCAAAGATGTCATCAAAATCAATTATAATTGCCGACGGGCATCATCGCTATGAATCAGCTCGTAATTTTAGAAACATCATGAGGTACAGATATGGCAACCATCAGCTTGACAGAGCGTATGAGTATGTCATGATGTATTTGACTAATATAACCGACAAGGGTTTGACAATCTTACCATCTCACAGGTTACTTAAGTGCTACCCGGATTTTAAGATAGAAAAATTTCTTTCCTCTGCTAAAAAATGGTTTGAAGTTTTTACCTTTCCTTTTTCAGCAAACACACAAAAGGCTGTAACAAGGGTTTTTCTTGATCAATTAAAAGAATATGGCCAAAACACTACTGTTATTGGTTTTTACTATTCAGGAGCTGAAAAATACTACTCACTGTGTTTGAAATCAAAAGCCAGGAAAGAAATAGGTGATGATGTGCATCCCTCAATCAAAAAACTTGATGTTCTGGTATTGTCTCGCCTTATATTACAGCAAATACTTGGCATTAAAAGGGATGATCTGGATAATGAAAAAATAATTCAATACGAGAGTAACACCACTAGAGCCCTTTCCTCAGTCCACTCAGGAGATTATCAGATGGTATTTCTTGTGAATCCCACAAAAATAGAGCAGATCCTCGAAATAACAGGAAATTCCCTTATAATGCCCCGAAAATCCACCTATTTTCATCCCAAGATTTTAAGTGGACTGGTATTCAATAAAATAGATCCCTATGAGACTGTGTATACCCCCAAACAATCATAACGTTTTGTATGAAAGCAAATGAGACAATAGATAGTTTTTTAAGTGATAAATTGCAAATCATCCAGTCTCGGCAGGGGTATAGATTTTCTGTCGATGCCTTACTTTTAGCCGAATTTGTCTCTATAAGAAGCAATGATGTTGTTGTTGATCTCGGCGCCGGTTGTGGGATCATCTCCCTGATTCTGGCGGTCAAAAGGAAAGTGGGCTTTATTGTCGGCCTTGAGCTTCAAGAGGAGCTGGCCTCCCAGGCTCAGCGGAATATTGCCCTTAATAAATTAGATAAAAAAATTGGTATAATCCGGGGAGATCTGAGGCATCTCCCAATAGGCCCAGAATTTGCTCATGTAGTGGTATGTAATCCGCCATATAGACGACAAAAAAGCGGCCGGATTAATCCTGATTTCAGCAAGGCTATTGCCAGACATGAGCTATCAACGAAGCTTGATGATATTTTGACTGCAGGTAAGGCGCTTCTCAAACCAGGAGGTAGATTGTCCCTGATTTATCCAGCAAATAGATTGACTGAGATTTTTGCAAAGATGAGAATCCAGGGAGTAGAGCCCAAAAGGCTTCAAATAGTCTTTCCGAACTCATACTCTAATGCCAAGCTTGTAATGATAGAAGGAAAACTTCAAGGAAAATCTGGTTTAAAGATACTTCCCCCTTTATTTGGGCAGGGCGGTTCCCAGTAGTGAAGGTTGTCCCTTAAGATCCGTTCACAGTTGTCCGTTCACCGATGACCGACAAACCAATAGTGGCAATAGACTGCTTACCTCGATATACCCACAAATAAGTTAAACAACGGCTTGCTTCGTGGGTATACCTGCGGGCAACGGTGAACGGTGAACCCCGCCTGCCATACAGCGGGCAGGTCTGAACTTGTGAACGCTTACCAATCTTTTTCCCTAATTAACTTCCTGGTATACCTACTCGAAAGCGTATCTTTTTTATAGCCCTTCTTTGAAGCTTATTATTAAGCCTTTCCTTTATCCCTTCAGTCTTGAACTCTAATTCCTGCAGCCATATACTATCAGTAACCATGACCAGCAATATCCCTTTCTTAATCGAAAAGGGTCTGGCATGCTCGGCAATTTTTTTACCAACCACAGCATCCCAGAGTTTCCAGATCCTCATATCATCAAAATTTATTGGCAGAGCAGATGTCGTAAAAATAGTATCGATTACCTCTTTTATAGAGGCAAACCCCGGTGGTTTTCCATGGTCTGATAAAC
>QMLT01000329.1 GCA_003646875.1 Deltaproteobacteria bacterium | reverse complement strand
ATTTATAGGGCATGAGACAAAAAAAGACATACCTATATGCTCCTTAAATGCAGCATTTTTAAAATGCTCCCCCAACTTATTGAGTTACAAGGAAACTGTTCATGATAGATAAAGCGCCAATCACAAAAGAAGGATTGGAAAAATTACGACAGGAATTGCATACTATTATCACTACTGACCGCCCAAAAAATATAAAAGCGATTGAAGAGGCCAGATCTCATGGGGATTTAAATGAAAATGCAGAATATCATGCGGCCAAGGAAAGGCAGTCCTTTTTAGAGGCCAAAATAAGTGATCTGGAGATGGCAATTAGCAGGTCAGAGGTTATTGAAATAAGTAGTGAGCCAGCAGAAAATATTATCTTTGGCTCAACCGTTGAGCTAAAAAATCTTGCTAACAATAAAACCGTTACATACCAGCTTGTTGGACCTTATGAATCTAACCCTGAGGATGGAAAAATTTCAATCACCTCTCCTTTGGGAAAGGCCCTTATTGGAAAAGAGGAAGAGGATATTGTAAAGTTAAAAACCCCAGGCGGTATCCAGGAATTCGAGATTGTAGAAATAAGATAAAGTTTGTTACTTTCAGCCACGGATAGGCACAAATGCGAAAGAAAACCTGAATATAAAAGACCTGCCCGCCCCGATTATATTGGGACAGGCGGGATTGGTAAATAATTGTTCGCGATGCTTAGTGATAACCTGCCCGCCGGACGGCAGGCGGGTTTGTGGCGGAATAGCAATAGTTTTTAACTAATCTCCTGCTTGATGAGCAATAATTCCTTTTTCTGTTACACTCTCCGCCTTTGCCTTTACCATCTTATTTTTAATCAGGTTTTCAGAGGGAAGACTAAATCTAACATAATTATCACTTAAGCCCCAAATAAGGTTTGTTTCTCCTGGCGCCCATCCCTCAGCGAGAACTGAAAAGGTTTTGCCCACCAAACTATCACGGAAAATTCTTCTCTTTTCCTTGTCAAGAGACCTTAAGAGAAATGCCCTTTCTTTGATCACTCTGGGATCGAGGTGGTCAGAAAATTGTGCTGCAGAGGTCCCCTGTCTTCTTGAGTAAGGAAACACATGCAGATAGCTTACAGGAAGGTTTTTTAAGAGCTCAAAGGTATTATTGAATGCCCTATCATCCTCTCCAGGAAAGCCAGCCAAGACATCTACACCTATAGAAACCTCAGGGACGAGGCGATGTATATCATCTATTAACTTGATAAACATTCTGGCAGTATAGCGCCTATTCATTCTTTTTAAGACAGAATCATCCCCGCTCTGTAGAGAGATATGAAAGTGGCGGCAAAGCCAATTATTGCTGGACATCAATCCAATCAGCTCTGTTTTTATCTCTGTTGGTTCAAGTGAACTAAGCCTTACCCTTAGTCCACGGGTATTTTTACCAATCTGAACAAGTAGCTGGGTTAAATTCATGCCGTTAAGGTCTGAGCCATATTTGCCAAGGTGAATCCCTGTAAGCACGACCTCTTTATAATGATTTTTTTCTAACTCCTTGACTATTTTTATAACTTTATCAGGTTCAAGACTTCGTAAGGGGCCGCGGGCCATAGGCACAATACAGTAAGTGCAAAAGGATTGGCATCCATCCTGTATCTTTAAAAATGCCCTGGTTCTTTTTGAAAATCTTTTGACAGGAATTTGTTCAAAATGCTCGGATGTCTCGAAGTCCTTTATTAAAATAAGGGGTGGATTATGGTGAATGGCATTAAGCAAAAGCTCAGGAAGAGCGCTCTTTCCTTTATTTCCAACGATCAAATCTACCCCATTAATCTTAGATAATTCATCAGGGAAGACCTGTCCATAACACCCGACAACTGCAATAATAGCCTGAGGGTTCTCCCTTATAGCCCTTCTGACAGCTTGCCGTGATTGATAGCTTGCGGTAGCTGTCACTATGCAGCCATTTATTATTACTAAATCCGCCTTTTTATCCTGCCTGGCTTTCTGGCAGCCCTTATTGACCAATGATTCTTCAATAAAGGCCGATTCATACTGATTTACCTTACAGCCGAGGGTGATAATCTTAAAGTATTTTGTCATTTTATAAAGACAGGTGACCTAAAAATAAAAAATAAAATAAGGCACATTTTAGGCATTTTAGGCACTTTTTACTTTCTAATCCATCCTCCCCCTAAAACCTTTTCTCCTTCATAGCACACAAATGCCTGACCAGGCGTTATAGCCCATTGCGGTTTATCAAATTCAAAATGGACAATATCGGGCGAGGTGATGGTAAGTGTGCCATCAGCAGGCTCATGCCTGTGCCGTATCTGGGCCTGCACTCGCAATCTTTTTTCCTCCGGCAGAGGTCCTATCCAGTTAAAATCCTCCGCTGTGAGGGTTGTGGTAAATAGCGCCTCCCTCGGGCCCACTACAATCTCATTTTTTTCCGGCCTGATCTGACATACATAAAGAGGCTTTATCGCGCCTACCCCAAGCCCCTGCCTTTGCCCAATTGTATAGGCATAAAAACCAGAATGAACACCCAGCACATTAGCATCTAAATCAACGATATTTCCAGGTGGCGGCAGGTTTATGTTCGCCTGTTTTTTTAAAAATGACTTGTAATTATTATCAGGGATAAAGCATATTTCCTGGCTTTCAGGATGAATGGATGCTGATAGCCCCCTTTCTTTCGCCAAAAGAGATATCTCTGTTTTTTTCAAATCCCCTAATGGAAATATTGTCCGTGATAGGTGAGACTGGTTTAACCTGTGCAAAAAATAAGACTGATCCTTTTGCCTATCTTTGCCCTTAATGAGCTCTCTATATTTTCCATTACCATTTTCCCTCACCCTTGCGTAATGGCCTGTTGCAAGATAATCAATTCTTTTATTATCCATCCAGTTAATAATCCGTTCAAACTTGACCACATAATTACAAACAACACAGGGATTTGGTGTTAAGCCCAAAAAGTAAGATCTAGTAAAATAATCAATGACCTCTTTTTGGAAAGAATTGTTTACATCT
>QMLT01000328.1 GCA_003646875.1 Deltaproteobacteria bacterium | reverse complement strand
GGCCACCATCCCTATTGCAGTGGTATATTTGAGGAAATGTTTTGGCGTGGCTGGAGGGGCACAGAAAAGCGGCATTCGTTTAAGCTGGCGTTATGCCTGGCCTTCAGCAGTGTGGGGTAATATACCGGTAGAAGGAGGTGTCTATGCAGCGCATCGGGCAGGAATAGAGGCAGCAGATGATCCAGAAGCCTATCTCCGTGACTTGCAGAATACATACCGGGCAATTCAATCACCTTTCCGAACCGCTGAGGCATTTGGCATTGAAGATATCATTGATCCCAGAGACACAAGGCCGCTTTTATGCGACTGGGTTGAAATGGCCTATGAGATTGAAAAAAACAATCTGGGAGTAAAAAAGAGAGGCATGAGGTGTTAATAACGAGTGGGCCAGGTGAACGAATATGTTATTTTTAGAGCAAAAGGAATCAAGGGGGTGAAGTGATGAAAGAATATAGTTTCTGCCCGATTTGTGGAGCGAGCCTTCAAACAGGAATGATTGAAGGGAAAGAAAGAAAATATTGTCCTCAATGTGATTTTGTCGATTACAAAAATCCCTTACCAGTTGCATTGGCCATTGCGATAAGGGATAAAGATTTTTTATTAATTAAAAGAGGAATACCGCCAAAGAAAGGTGTATGGGCTTCGCCTTCTGGTTTTATTGAGATTGGAGAAACAGCAGAACAAGCCTGCCTAAGAGAGCTAAAGGAAGAAACAGGGGTCTCTGGCGAGATAGTGAAGTTAGTCGGGGTAGTTAGGCGAGAGGACAAAGAAATTTACGGGGATATGCTGATAGTGAAGTATTTAGTCAAGGTTAGGAATGAAGAATTAAATCCGGGGACTGAGGCAGAGGATGCAAGATTCTTTAGTGTTGACGAATTACCCGGCTATTACCTCGAGCTTTTTAAAGAGGTTATTGACGAGGTTCAAAATGAAAAATAGGGTCTGAGTATAAGGATTATGAATTCTCCTGTTGAGGGTTAAAGATTAAGGCAAACAGCCACTTGCTACTATTGAATTAACCCTCCTTTGTCAAATGGTACAAGCTTTTCATCAATTTCATTGATTGTTTTCTATTTTCCACTTATTTTTGATTTATTTGGTGCTTTTTTGAGAAAAAATGCTTGCATTGTTAAAAAGTAATCTTTATATTACATGTATATTTAAAATAAGATTTTAAAGATACATGTATAAACGAATACAAAAATTAGATTTGAGTTCTCAAGAGACCTGTTTCTTGTGGGGCCCACGGCAGACAGGCAAGAGCACACTGCTAAAGATGCTGTTTCCTGAAGCTATTCGATATGATCTCTTGCTGTCGACTGAATATCAAAGACTTTTACGTGAGCCAAAGCTTATCCGTGAACAATGCCTGGCAGCAGGACTCGATGGCAATTCCCAGCGCGATCCGATCATAATTGATGAAATCCAAAAACTTCCAATTCTTCTTGATGAAGTCCATTGGTTAATAGAAGAAAAGGGATTAAGATTCATATTGTGTGGGTCCAGCGCTAGAAAGTTAAAACGTGGTCGCGCTAATTTATTAGGGGGACGTGCCATCCGCTATGAATTGTATCCTCTGGTTTTTCCGGAAATTCCCAATTTCTCGTTAACCAAAGCGCTAAACTCTGGACTGATTCCTCGCCATTATGATGGTGATAAACCAGAGCGGTTGATTCAGTCGTATGTTGGAGATTACCTTAAGGAAGAAATCGCGGCTGAGGCTTTGACGCGAAATATTCCCGCTTTCAGCCGGTTTCTTGAAGCGGCTGCTCTGTCGAATGGAGAGATACTTAATTACATCAATATAGCACGTGAGTGCGGGGTTAGTAGCCCGACAGTCAAGGAATATTTCCAGATCCTGGAAGACACACTGATAGGGCGACAATTACCCGCCTTCCAGAAAAGGAAAAAGCGGCGGTTAGTAAATAGTCCCAAGTTCTACTTTTTTGATCTCTCCCCAGTAATTTATCTCACTCGCCGAGGTAAGGTAGTTCAAGGCTCTGAGCTTTTTGGTCGAGCATTTGAACACTATATATGGATGGAAATCGTGTGTCATTCGAGTTATTCAGGATTGTTTTACCCGATTTCTTATTGGAGGACTGCTTCCGGGTTTGAAGTTGATTTCATATTAGGAGATCATGAAATCGCGATTGAAGTGAAATCTACTGAATTAGCCGGTAAAACTCATTTAAAGGGCTTACGCAGATTTAAGGAAGAATATACAGTTCGGAGAAGCATTCTGGTATCATTGGATTCAAAACCACGTAAAACGGAGGATCAAATCGAAATACTACCCTGGCAGATATTTCTGGAAAAGCTTTGGGGTGGGGAATTTAATAGAAAATGAAGCAGGGGACATTGTGAACTCTGCCGCAGAGGAGTTTTGCCAAGGGGGAATTATCTATTTCGATGGTATCTATAAATTATACAAGGCGCAACAAAGACAGAATATATAAATTGTGAGCTCAAACGGATGCAATAAGGCTGACAAAAAATGCTTACGATTCAAGAAATACCCTGTAGCCCTTATATGTCATATAGATATCCCCTTTGTGGGCGATCTCGAATGGTGAATGCATAGAAAGAACTGGGGGACCGCAGTCAATAATCTCCATGCCATATGTGGCAAGGAATTTTGCCACTGTCCCGCCGCCACCTTCATCTATCTTTCCAAGCTCTCCTGTCTGCCACACCACCTTCTTTTTATTAAATAGGTTTCGCAGCCATCCAACATACTCGGCATTTGCATCACTTGCTCCATATTTACCTCCCGCCCCTGTAAATTTTGTCATGCATACACCATAGCCGAGTCGTGCAGCATTTCTCTTTTCATGGACATCCTGAAAATCTGGATCAAGGGCGCCATTTACATCCGCTGAAATGGCCCTTGAATTCATGAGGATTTTGTGGATTTCGTGGTAAAGGGGTTCTTTGCCGTGAGCGACCATAAGGTCGGCGAGGACGCTTTCTAAAAACCTGGATTTGGCGCCTGT
>QMLT01000327.1 GCA_003646875.1 Deltaproteobacteria bacterium | reverse complement strand
CATTACAACATATTTTTGTATCCGTTTAAAAATTCCTGGTTTAACCTCCGGGCCGGAGGGAAGGTCATCCATGTCTTTTTTGCTTTTTGGACGCCATGGCATTCATCCTCATCTGTTTGGCGATTCCCTTCATCTTGACCAGAGTATTCTTCATCTTGCCATAGCCATACCATGTCGTATAATCCGGCATGATATGGAATGCAGCCTGGTAGCTTTTCATCCTGTAATCCATGAACATCTCATAGAGAAGCTCTTCAATATGTGTGTTTACCTCATAGAAAGCCAGTAAGTCAGGGTAAGGAAACGTTGCAAGGTTTGTTCTCTTTTTGATAATACCATCCTTGTAAAGCCCTGCGACGACTTTGATAGCTTCGTCAAAAATTTTATCTGAAGCCTTGATCATCAGGTCAGCATTTTGCAGGTTCTCTTTTGCGAAGTTTGCGGAATGGCATTCTTGACAAACTTTGAGCATCACGTCCCTTTCCTTCTGCCAGTCCTCTTTCGTCAAACGCGCAAGATTAGCAGCCTTCACCACGTCAAGCCGCTTTGTGGGTTTGCCGTCTTTATCAAGAATACCCAGAGCCTGAAGAATCGTAACCCTGTATCCCATCCATTCCTTGTCAGCCTCCGGCAGCCTCAGGGCCAGAAATCCCCATGCAGTCATCACCCTATGGTTACCTTCCGGCATATGACAATCCTGACAGGTTGGGCCACGGTGTGCCTCGCGGTCGGTCATGTAAGCTGAACCATGTTTTGAATGATACCACATCTCCCACTGTGCATGGTCAAACCCCGTATGGCAACTGTTACACGCCTCTGGTTGCAGTGCCTCCTTCTTTGAAAAGGCATGACGTGTATGGCAGTTCTGACAATCCATTCCATATTTGTAATGTTTGCGCAAGGCGTTGCCCCTTACATTTTCATCCGTAATTCCCAGGTTATGACAACCATTGCAGCCCTTCTGGCCTGCAATGAATGCCTTTGGCTGTTTGTGCGTAAAATCTGGAAATGCCATTACCGGCAGCAGGCCGAGGGCATGCTTTCCACTCATGTATTCCGCAACCTTTTCACTGTGACACTTTTTGCACGTAACGATGGTAGGTAATTCCGCCTTGTCCACATCGTCTTTGCCTATATGAGCATCGCCATGACAATCCGCACAGCTAAGATCGTCAGCCATTTTCCCGCGGTTAAAATCTTTCACAATCCCGGGGGTTATCTTTGCATGGCATGTCTCACATTTTGACGACTCTGCCAGGGCTGATGACATTGACAAACCTATTATTGTTAAGATAAACAAAAAACTGACCGTGAAAATGATTCCTTTGCGTCCCATATTGTCCTCCTTCCATACATTTTGTTAGAAATTGACTTTCGCAAACATCGCATCATTCTGTTTTGCTATGTAAAAGCAGGCTTTTAGCAAGTTTACGCCCACTTTCTGTAAGAAGGATCTTGCCTATAATCTCAGATAACCTATCATTGCCAATTGATGATTCTTTATAGCTTTCCTCCATATTGACTATCTGATCAGCATCGTAAACAATCCTGAAATTGATAGTCTCCTCGGAGTTGGGGTCATGGTGATGCCCGATAATATTGCACACCTCCTCAATCATCTCATCTTTGGCCTTAAGCTTATTGAGAATATTACGGGCAATTGGCGGGCCCTCTTGTTCCCTATATTTCGCATCCGTGCTCTTGTGCTTGCGCTCTGCCTCCTTTATCCCTATATCATGCAGATAAGCCGCTGAAATGGCCACTGCAGGATTGCCTCTCTCCTCAGTAGTAAGTTTCTCCGCGTACTTAGCAACCCTGGTTGCATGGCTGGCCCGTTTAAAGTCTCCCTTAAAATAATGTCTCATTTCAATGCCTACCCTGTCTTTTAACAAATCCTCTCTTTCGGAAAGAAGTTCAGGTGGCAGTTCACCTAAACATTGCTCTGCAAAAGGACAATATGCAGCACAGCCAAAGTCTAATTTTGGATTAACAACCTTATTCCCACAGTTCCTGCATTTACGTGTAGGCTCATCCTTAAAGAACTCTACAGGCTCTCCACACTTTGGGCAGGGCACTTCATAGATTGCATCTGCTTTCCAATACTGGGTATCCTGTCCTGGACATTTCATTTGTTTTCCTCCATTTGTTGAAATTCATTAGGACGCAGATTTTCGCCGATACTCGCAGATAACTATTTTGAAATATGTTTGAAATTATCTTCCAGCCATCATTGCCTCAACGTCTGCCTTAACCTCACCAATTGGTCTGATATCAAACTTTTCCACCAGAACCTTAAGGACATTTGGAGACACAAAGGCTGGAAGTGTCGGCCCCAGGCGAATCCCCTTAACTCCAAGAAACAGGAGAGCAAGTAGCACTGCGACGGCCTTTTGTTCATACCATGATATATCATAAGAAATAGGAAGGTCATTAATATCTTCAAGTCCAAAAACTTCTTTCAATTTTAGGGCAATAACTGCAAGGGAGTAGGAATCATTGCACTGCCCTGCATCAAGCACCCTCGGAATGCCGCCAATATTGCCAAGATCAAGCTTATTGTAGCGGTATTTTGCGCAACCGGCAGTCAAAATAACCGCATCAGCCGGGAGTTGCTCAGCAACTTCAGTATAGTAACTTCGAGTCTTTTGACGACCATCACAGCCAGCCATTACAACAAAGCGTTTTATTGCGCCAGTCTTCACAGCATCCACAACCTTATCCGCAAGTTCCAGAACCTGATTATGTGCAAAACCGCCAACAATTTTACCAGTTTCAATCTCAGTTGGCGGGCTGCATTTCTTCGCCGCCTCTATAACAGCAGAAAAATCCTTTGACCCACCTTCCTGCCTGTCTACTATGTGTATGGCGCCAGGATATGCCACCACCCCTGTTGTAAAAAGCCTGTCCAAATATGTATTTTCTTTTTTTAACGGGACAAGGCAGTTTGTAGTCAATATGATAGGACCATTAAAGGATTCAAATTCCTTATTCTGGTG
>QMLT01000326.1 GCA_003646875.1 Deltaproteobacteria bacterium | reverse complement strand
CTCAAGGTACTGTAGTTGAGCCAGTTTCACTTGAAAGACAGGCTATATCTTGTATAAACGACGACGAAATAAGAGAGTTAGTAAGACTGGCAAAGATTGTTGAAATTCATTATGGGGGTATACCTCAAGATGTGGAATGGGCGATCTCTGCTGATTATCCATTTCCCGGAAATGTCTTTTTCTTGCAAACGCGCTCTGTTGTGGGTGTAAAATGGGAAAGCAAGTATCTCGATAAATCTGCTGGTAAAAGCCCCGCCGATCATATTGCCGACCTTATGGTCGAACGTCTTATCGGATGATCAAAATATTTGAAAAGAGAAAAAAGGGAGATGTTTAGTTATTCCCCACTGGTGATGAATAGACCTTCTTTGATGGAATTTCTATTCTCTGAGAGATGTAGAATCCATGGCCGACAAGGTTTATCATGATGACTATTTAGCGGCCCCTACTGGAAATGGATCTTTTTTGACTCACCAAACCATCGGTAAGGTCTTTGATTATTTTTGCGTTGAGCACAATCTGTTTACACGGTGGGGAGGAAGAAATAATTGAAGTTTAACCAACAAAAACTGCTCGTTACTCAGCGTTTGTCTTGAAAAACATCACATCCTTGACACACTAACTAATAGCGCTTACCTGTATTCTTAACATTTAAGCAGATGACACCTATTATTTTTTCTTGAGGTAAAAATGGGTAAAAGAATCTGGATGCTTCTTCCGCTAAGCCTGTTGTTTTTCCTTTCCCAGTTCTATCGGGCTACATCTGCTGTCATAGCATCTGAACTTATGAGAGATCTCAGTCTCACTGCCGAAAATCTGGGTTTTTTAAGCTCGGTTTTTTTCTATGCATTTGCATTGATCCAGATTCCTATGGGAGCGTCCATGGATATTTTTGGGGCGAAAAGGTTAATCCTCTTCCTTTCTTCTGTGGGTATAGTTGGTGCGATAATCTTTGCCTTGGCACATTCATTTCCTGTAGCCCTGATAGGAAGGGGATTGATAGGAGTAGGGATGGCCTGTGCCTTAATGGGGCCCTATAAACTTATCTCTGTCTGGTTTCCAGCTCGTGCCTTTGCCACCATCTCCGGTCTTATTCTATCTATCGGGACTTTGGGAAGTATAGTGGCTACCGCACCTCTGGCATTTGCAGTAAATTGGATAGGCTGGAGGAAGGCCTTTCTTTTTATAGCATTTATTCACCTTGTTATTACCATTTGGATTTATATAGCAGTAAAGGATTCCCCAGATGAATATCAGGCAGGAGATATATCAGATTTGCAAAATAAGAACTGGGTGAAGGGGTCAATGGATGGGGTTTTGTCAGTTCTCAGGCTGCCATCTTTTTGGCTTATTGCCTTAGCCGCCTTTGTTAGGTACGGCACGTATATATCAATAGCCGGCCTTTGGGCAGGCCCGTATCTGGAACACGTTTATAATATTCCCCTCATTGACAGGGGGAAGATATTGATGTTATTTCCAGTAGGATTTCTTTTAGGCGGGCCTATTTTAGGTTTTCTCTCAGATCGAGTGTTCAGGAATAGGAAGTCTGTGGCGCTGCTTGCAATGTTTTTCTATACTATTTTTTTCTTTCCCTTGACCGGTTTTTTCCCCACACCTTCTCTTATCATGATAGGAGGAATTTTCTTTTTTATTGGGTTTCTAACATCATGCGGCAATATAATGTATGCCAATATCAAGGAATTGCTCCCACGCTCTATTAGTGGAACAGCAATGACTGCAGTAAACTTCTTCACCATGGGAGGCGCAGGCATTTTTCAGTATGTGATGGGTATTAGTATCGATAAATTTTCTCTCCCCCAGGCGCAATTACCGCCTGAGGCCTTTTCTTTTGCCTTTGGTCTTTGTTTTGTTGCCGCTGCGCTGGGCACAGTAGCATATATTTTCGTTAAGGAAGTGCATTCATGAAGGGCCAGCGGCTGGCATTAAGAATTGAAAATAAAGTAATTCCATTCATAAAGAACTGTGTGCTGCTATTTCAGACGCTTGCTTCTTTAAACTTACCCGCTGAATAAGATACATGGTCGCCAGGATTAGAAATCCAAACACCTTGTAAAGATCGATCGGCCAGAAAAGCAAGATAATGGCAAGCACTGTGATTGCCCTTTCTCCTATATTCATTTTTCTCAGCAGATATCCTTCCCAGCATACGGTAAAGCCAAAGAGCCCAAACAGGGCGGAAGCTGCTGTAATAATAACCTCAATGACAGGGCCTTCAAAAAGCAGCGGGGTATAGGCAAAGAGGAAAGGGATTATATAGAGACCCTTTGCAAGTTTCCATGAAGTAAAACCAGTCTGCATAGGCTTGGAGCTGGCTACCCCTGCTGCTGAGAATGCTGCAAGGCATACAGGTGGTGTCACATTGGCATCCTGACTGTACCAGAAGATAATCATGTGTGCTGCAAGAAGCGAGACACCCATCTGGGTTAAGGCAGGTCCTGCAAGAACCGCCAGCATTATGTAGGATGCTGTGACTGGAAGGCCCATCCCAAGAACAAGGGAAGCCAGCATGACCAATATGATCGCAAAGAAAAGAATCCCATAAGAAAGGTCCATCACAACACCAGAAAAGGTTATGGCTACGCCGGTAATTGCCACGACACCTATGATAATTCCAACGCAGATCAGGATAGCTGCGGTTGATATGGTATTTCTGGCCCCCATATAAAGGGCATCGAGGATATCCTTGATGCCCATTCGGGTATCCCTTTTAAACCAGCTTACTACTATAATGCTCCCAATGCCAATACAGGCCGCATAGGTCGGCGTAAAGCCTCTTAAAAGGAGCACAACAAGGATGATTACAGGAATGGTGAACTGAAACCCTTCTTTTAAGACAGCGCCTAACCTGGGAAGCGTTTCCTTTGGCGTTGGCAGGATCCGTTGCTTCAGGGCCTCAATATGGACGAAGAAGGCAACAGAGGCAAAATACATGATAGCCGGGATAGTAGCCACTGCAATAATCTTGAGATAAGAAATCCCTGTCCATTG
>QMLT01000325.1 GCA_003646875.1 Deltaproteobacteria bacterium | reverse complement strand
CATTTCTACCTTGAAAGGAAGTATTGTTTGTCGTATCATTGTATTCTCACCTCGTTGGTTATGGTTTGATTTGTTTTTGAATACACGTATCTTACCGAGTCAACGAGGTTTTTTCAACTTTTATGATTTAAATATTAGCTTTAATAGCGGTTTTAGGGTTAGGAAATGTTCTTGATTTTTTTATTAATACTCTATAGTATAAGCTGTTTAAAAAAAGGAGGTGATAGATAAGACTAATAAAAACAAAAGGATAAGCATGTAATAACAACTTATAGAGGAGGATTAATCATGGCCGAAAAACGTGAAAGGTCGAGTCTTGAGTTTTTAAAGGATTGGGGTGGGGGATTAACAAATTGGACTGAAAAATGGATTCCCGATGCCCTGGTTATTGTATGGATCCTCACCGTTATAGCCTTTATCCTTGCCCTTATATGGGGAGATGTGGGGCCATCAAAGGCTGTTCACGCCTGGGGCAAGGGATTTTGGATCTTACTTAAATTTGGCATGCAGATGTGCCTGATTATGATGACCGGCTACATCTTAGCCTGCTCACCTCCTGTAAAAAGGCTGCTAAATGGCCTTTCAAGTCTTCCTAACACGGAAAAACCATGGCAGGCCATTATGGTTATGGCCCTATTTTCCATGATTATAGCCTGGTTTAACTGGGGCCTTAGCCTGATTGGAAGCGCTATGCTGGCCTTATTTATGGTCAAGAATAATCCAAAGGTAGATTACAGGCTGCTTGTAGCAGGTGCTTACCTTGGGCTTGGTTGTACCTGGCATTCCGGTTTATCTGCATCAGCGCCCCTGCTTGTAAACACACCTAACAATTTCCTGATAAAAAGCGGCTACCTGACAGATATTATTTCAACATCTCAAACCATCTTTACCCCATTTAATATCATTCTCCTGTTAATCATAATCATTGTTGTTACCATCCTGATGTCTGTGATGCATCCCTCAGAGGAAAAGACCTATAAGGTCAAGCCTGAATTGATGAATCAATTGAAGCTCTATGAGTCTCCAGAGCGGCCGACTGGAAGGCTCAGTCCATCAGCTTGGTTAAACTGGTGGCCGGGATGGAATATCCTTATGGCTATAGGTGGCTTTTGGTGGCTCGGTAAAACAATTGGCGAGATTGGATTTGCCAAAGCGATAAATTTGAATAATATCAATCTCTTCTTTTTAATGCTTGGCGTCATATTTCACTGGAGACCCTGGAGCTTTCTTAAGGCAACAGAAGAGGCCGGAAAAGCAGTCTGGGGAATTGTCATACAGTTTCCTTTTTACGCTGGCATCTTTGGTCTGTTTAAATATACTGCGCTGGCAACCGCCTTTACCAATGCCTTTGTAGCTGTATGTAGTGGCAGTACCTTTTTGCTGATCGCATACTGGTATGCTGGGCTTTTAAACTACTTGATTCCTTCAGGTGGTTCAGAATGGGCAATAACAGCGCCTTATCTGCTGCCGGCAGCCAAACAGTTAGGAGTAGCTGCTAATAAAGTTGTTATAGCATATGCCTGGGGAGACATGATGACAGATATGATTCAACCCTTCTGGGCAATTGCTATGCTTGCTGTTGCTAAGCTTGAGTTTAGGGAGATTATGGGTTGGCTCCTGTTGGTGTTTGCTGTCTTTTTTATCATCACATCGGTGGCTTTTTTGATTTTGCCAGTACTTTAAGTTATAACTAATTATAGAGTAGAAAATACATAAAAAGCCCTGGAAGTTTTTTTATAGTTCCAGGGTTTTTTTACAAGTATTTATATAATTATCCAGATAGGAACACTGTCGCCATAATCTTGGCATCGGTAATGATGTTTTTAATCGAGCAGTATTCATTGGGCTGATGGGCAGTTTGTGATATAGTAGACCACACTGCTGTTGGAAGGCCTGCTTCCCTGAAAAACGCTGCCACTGTGCCACCTCCAATGCCCATGGGTTTTGCTTTGAGTCCAGTAACCTTATTTATAGCCTTGGCAAGGCTAACAACTACTGGGGAATCTGCGGGTGTTGGGGGTGCACAATCCTGCCGGTGAATTGCCTCAACATCTATTTTGAGATCAAGCTTTTTAGCAATTTTCTTATTCAGGACAACAACCTCTTTAATAATTTCATCCACTTTATAATCTGGTAAAATCCGGCAGTCCAGATAAAAGACATCTCTTCCAGGAATGGTATTAACATTGGGGACATTTGCCTCTATCCTGGTAGGCTCGAATGTTGACTCCTGCGGCTTAAAGAGAGGATTACTGAGATCAAATCTCTCTTTAAGTGTATTCAACTCCACAATCAATTTTGCTGCTCCGGAGAGACTATTTTTTCCCTTTTCTGGTGTACTGGCATGACACTGGACACCAGTAATGGTAAATTTCAACCACAGCATTGACTTTTCAGCAATCTCAATCATTGTGCCTTCCTCGTTGCCACCGTCAGGCACAATAATCACATCATCCTCTTTAAAGAGGTCCCGCCTCTCTTTTAGGATATATTGAAGGCCATATTTGCTGCCTGTTTCTTCATCGGCAACAAAGACAAGACCAACTTTCCGAGGGAATGCCTGCTTTAAATCCAGTATTGCCTTCACAGCAAAATAGGAACTAACTATACCATGCTGGTTATCTTCAACACCCCGGCCAATAATCTTATCCCCTTCTACTCTCATCTTGTATGGATCATCTTTCCATAAAGAAAGATCGCCAGGCGGCACAATATCCAGATGACTAAGAATCCAGATAGCCCTTCCTTGCTTGCTCCCATTCCAGGCAGTAACGATATTTGGTCTGTATCCATTGGCGGCCATTTCATCAGGAGCATTAATATCAAATGAAATATCCGGCTTGAGGAGCAAGAGCTGTTCTTTGATATAGTCAGCCTTTTCATGCTCTCCGGTTCCACCATTTTCCGGGCCTAAAGCAGGCCGTGCAGTTAGTTCTCTTTGCATCGCGATGATTTCAGACCTGTAGCGCTCAATCTTGCTGTATACATGCTCGAATCCAATCATTGGTAAACCTCAAGTTTATT
>QMLT01000324.1 GCA_003646875.1 Deltaproteobacteria bacterium | reverse complement strand
TGCTCTAATCACCCTATTAAGCCTATAGGCCAGGGCTGGGCCAGGGTTATAGGTTGAACGTGTAAACCGTTTGATTATTGCTTGCGTTAACATCTTTCGGCATTGTTAGATATTTACCAAATTTTCCTTGGCCTTTACAATTGCTTCTGTCAAGGTTGAGACATTAACACCATAGATCATATCTTCTCTCCAGACCTCAGAGAGGCGCTCCTCTATCTTCTCCCTTTTTGCTGATGACCATTTGAGGGATGATTCCAGAAGATTTATATCTTTGGTGGTGGAAAAAAAGTCCCCTGTGAGAATAATATGCTCAATAGTGTTGCCTGCGAGAGACAGATATATTTCCAAAAGACCTCCAGGTGTTTTGAACTCACCCATGCCCATCTTTGATCTGGGATGTTTGTGAGAAAAGATCCAAGCAGGATTCGTATACCTTGTATTGATAAGATCTTCTATGCTTTTTTTCTCCCATAGGTCAGGTTCATCGTTTTCAAAGGTGACACCAAATTTCTGGCTGAAGGCATTTTCAATAGCCTTCACAACGCGCTCCATATTGATATCGTGACCTAATTGCTCCGTAATAGTAGTTATCCTCTGACTGAAACAGCTATAGCCCTTATCGTAGAGCTTTAAAGGTGGTTGATGCATAATATCCAGCATTAATGGTATATCAAAGTCAACCAGCATACTTGCATGGAATAAAATCGCCTTTTCTGTCTCGAGCGCTGCAGAAAGGCCTGCTATCTTTTTCCCGTCTACCTCGAGATCATTCTTGGGCCTGAAACCGGCATCAACCCCCAGATCCTCCAGCGCCTTTATCAAGACAGCGCTCAGGGATTCAAATATCCCTCCTATTCCTTTCTTTAAACCAGGCTGGTCGATATCAATACCAAGTCCAAGAGCGACCACCTTTGGGCCCATTATCACCGTACCTCCGCCTGTGCTTCTGCGGTTATACTCAACTCCGTTACTCCTGCACCTATCAAGCCTCAAAGCTGCCTCAATATCCTGGTATTTACCCACAATGGCCGAGGGTTTAAATATATAAAGGTGAAGTATTGGCGGAGAGCCATGCCGGGCCAAAGAAAGGGGGAGTGTATCGTCAATAGATAGTCCCACAGCTGTTGAAACAGGATTTATGGTATCTTCAAAAAGCCTCCATGGATACATCACGCGTTTGCCCTTTCCTCCTCTGTCCGCTGTATCTCCTGGTCGATAAAAGGAATGAGAGAGTCCCCATGCATAAGATTCTCGAGCTCGTTTTCAACATCAGTCCCCTCAATGACCAAAATCCATCCCTTTCCGTAGGGATCCTGATTTATAAGGCTGGTATCATCCTCTAATGCCTCATTAATCTGTACAATTTCTCCAGAGACTGGCGCACAGAGTTTGCCAATCCACTTCCGTGATTGAATCTTACCGCAAACCTCGCCCTGCTCCACCTCATCTTCTTCCTCTGGAAGGTCGACAAAAACGATATCGCCTGCTTCCTTTTGAAACATATCATCCATGCCTACCGTAACCCTGTTTCCCTCCACTCTAGCCCAGCTATGCTCTTCATGATAGTAAAGCTCATCAGGCATGTCATAACCTTTTATAATAGCCATTTCCTACCTCCTTAAATTTTTTTAAATAAATAAAACGATTTAATCATGTATTACATGCATATCCATAATTCAATGAAAAAGTATCAACTATTTAAATCTCTCTAAGATCGTTCTTGCGTGAAGAGGAAGACCTTCTGCTTCAGCTAAGGTTACTACAGTATCTTTTAGTGACGAAAGGCCATCCTTGCTTAGATATTGAAAGGTTGGTTTCTTGATAAAATCATCTACAGATAAACCTGAAAACATCCGCGCTGTCTGACCTGTAGGCAGAACATGATTTGTGCCAGAGGCATAATCACCTACAGGAATAGGGGAAAACGGCCCCATAAATATAGAGCCTGCATTTTTAATTTTTCTTAGGGTAACAAAAGGCTCTTCAGTTATTATCTCCAGATGTTCTGGAGCATATTCATTCACAAAATCAATGGCCTGTCCTAAATCCCGCGCGATCAGGATATAGGAATGTTTTGTAAGCGATGAGGTAATGATTTCCTTCCGAGGCAGTTTGGGCAATTCTTTGTTTATTTTATTCGAGACCGTCAATGCAAGTTCATCTGAAGTTGTCACAAGGATGGATGCGGCATCTGGATCATGCTCTGACTGGGATAAAAGATCTATTGCAATGAAATCTGCATTTCCTGTCTTGTCCGCAAGAATCATACCTTCACTTGGGCCAGCAGGTGAGTCTATACCTACCTGTCCAAATACTATAATCTTTGCAGCGGTAACATATTTGTTTCCAGGGCCAACTATTTTATTTACTTTAGGAATAGTCCTGGTGCCATAGGCCATTGAGGCGATTCCCCAAGGTCCACCAACCTTAAAAATTTTTGTTGAGCCAGCTATATCCGCAGCCACTATAGTTGAGGGATTTATGGTCATTCCATTATCAGGAGGGGTACAGGCAACAATTTCCTTAACGCCAGCTACTTTTGCAGGCAAAATTGTCATCAAGATAGAACTTGGATATGCGGCCCTTCTGCCAGGTATATATGCGCCAACTCTTTCTAATGGTGTGGTCATCCGTCCAGCTACAATGCCATCGGCAATATCAATCATCCACATCTCTTTCTCCATCTGGGCATGATGGAACTTGGCTATATTTTCTGAGGCAAACTTTAGGGCATCAATTACCTTTGAATCAACATTTCTGTAGGCCTCTTCAACATCCTCCTTTGTTACCTCCAGATCCTTTAACGTAAGATCATGTTTATATTTTTTGTAATGATCAATGGCTACCTGATCGCCATTATCCCTGACATCCAGCACAATTTTCCTTACCTCTTCATAGATGGAGTCAATGTCTTCAGTAGATCTTTTCATAATGATACGATATTGTTCAGATCTTAGGTTATCTATCTTCTCTGGTTTTAAGATCATCTTTAAATCTCCTAGTATTTTTTTATTGGTTTAATTCCGCAGTAAACCACGCCCACCATCTATT
>QMLT01000323.1 GCA_003646875.1 Deltaproteobacteria bacterium | reverse complement strand
TGTAGAGTCCCATCAAAAGAAGATAGTGGTTGACTTTGATATCTCGGAATCTTTGTATGGTGAAAGGCCTCAATTGGATACACCAATTCAAGATGGAGATCTGATCAAGATCTATCCTATTTTGCCCACTACGCAGAATATTGTCTATTTAGAAGGTCACGTAAAACGACCAGGAGGCTATGAGTTTAAAAAAGGCATGAAACTCCTCGACCTTATCCCCTCCTTCGATGAACTGTTGCCCGAGCCTTATCTCGATCACGCTGAGATCACAAGGTTGATCCCCCCTGATTTCCATCCCGAGACCATATCATTTAATTTGGGCAGATTATTAAAGGGAGATTTATCCCAGAATATTGAATTAAAGGAATACGACACTGTGACTGTCTATTCCAGGGATACTCTACAGGAAGTTCCTCAGGTTACTATTGGTGGGGAGGTGCAAAGGCCTGGTAAATATCGATTGCTGGAAAATATGCGTGTAAAAGACCTCATCTATAAAGCTGGCAACTTAAAGCGAAGCGCTTATCTGCCGGAGGCCGAGATAACCAGGTTGATAAAGACAGAGAAGACTGTGTTATCAAAAATGATACATATTAATCTTGGCGAGGCGCTGAAAGAAAATGATAAATACAATATATTATTGAAAGAAGATGACTACGTCTTTGTCCGGCGGATTCCAGAGTGGTATACAGAAAAAACTTGTACGATAAAGGGAGAGGTCAATTTTCCGGGTGAGTATTCAATCTCCAGGGGCGAGAGGTTGAGTTCAGCGCTTGAGAGGGCAGGTGGATTTACAGAATACGCTTACCTGAAAGGCGCATTTTTTACCAGGGAATCTGCAAGAAGAGCACAGCAAGAAAGACTTAAAGGGTTTATCGATCGCTTGGAGGCGGATATTTTGCGAGCGCAAATAAAACTTGCCGAGGGATCTCTCTCAGAGGATGCGGCCAAGGCCGCGAAGCAATCCCTGACAGCAAAAAGGGAACTCGTCAGGAAAACCAAGGCATCCCAGGCCACAGGAAGGGTAGTGATTGTCCTTGATTCACTGGACAAATTCAAAGGCTCAAAATATGATCTGGAACTGGAGGATGGGGATACACTTACTATACCGCCAGTGCCAGGCACAGTGAATGTCATGGGCAGTGTATACAACCCTACATCGATTGTATACACTCAAGGAAAGCGTGTTGACTTTTATCTCAACAAGGTTGGTGGTCCCACTCCCGATGCCGAAAAAGGTGAGATGTACATAGTAAAGGCCGATGGCTCAATTATCAGCAAAACACAGAAAGGGAAATTTGGTATATTATGGGACGCTGAAGAAAATAGATGGGTCTCCGGTGGCTTCATGTCTGCTCGAATAGAGCCAGGAGACTCAATACTTGTGCCATCTAAGGTAACAAGGTTTGTTTGGAAGAGGGAGATTAAGGACTGGACAACAATCCTCTACCAGCTTGCTATAACAGCAGGCACGATAGCAGTTTTATATTAGGAAAATATTGGATCAGGATGTAGATCTTAGTAGATACATGCAGATAATAATTTTTTATTTCTTAATCAAGATAATCTGCGTTAACCTGCCCGCCGTCTGGCAGGCTGGTTGGCGTCCTGGGTTGGACTTCTTTCCATTGAATTAGCTTCACTAAAAGGATGCGTCATGGAAATAGATGAAAGAGAAGACGAGATAAATCTTCTTGATTACTGGCGGGTAATCATAAAGAGGTGGAGGATCATTGCCTTGATCTTTTTTGCCTCCGTATTAACATCTGCCATTGTAAGTCTTCTTATGACCCCGATATACCAGGCCAAAGCCACTATTATGCCTATCGAGTCATCCGGGGGTAGGCTTTCTTCTGCATTGCGGAGCCTTGAATCTTTGCCTTTTGTGGGCGGTATGCTGCCCGGCGCAGGTGGAGCGTCTGCAAGTAAATTAGTGGCTGTGCTTAAGAGTAGAACAATGGCTGAGGATGTGATCCAGGCCCTTGACTTGATCAAGATCCTCTTTGAAGAGCCTCAGGATGAGCCGCCCACTCTCCAGGATGCTGTCAGGTCACTTAGTGAAATGACTAAGATTGCTGACGATAAAAAGGGGCTCATCAGTATATCTGTTGAATATAAGGATCCAGGGATTGCCGCAGATATTGCCAATCAATTTACCGTTGCGCTTAAAAAATTCCTAAATGAGAATGCACTGTCCATGGCCAAGAGAAACAGGATATTCATAGAAGACCAGTTGAAAAAGGTTAAAGAGGAATTGGGTGAAGCAGAAGAGGCCTTAAAGGGTTTTCAGATAAATAAGAAGATCGTGGCCATGGATGCCCAGACAGAGGCATCTATCACAGCGCTGGCCAGTTTGAAGGCCCAGTTAACAGCAAAACAAGTTCAACTGGGAGTTATAAGGCAGTATGCTACTCTCTCCAATCCGGATGTTCTCAGGCTCAAGGATGAACTGAGAGAGCTCAAGAAACAGTTGACTAAGTTAGAGTCTAAAGGCTCTAATCCTGAAGCTGATGCCTTTCCTTCCCTTTCAGAGGCGCCAGAGTTAGGGCTTCAGTATATACGGTTAAAAAGAGATGCAGTTACCCGGCAAAAGGTCTATGAGCTTCTAACCCAGCAGTATGAGATAGCCAAGATTGATGAGGCCAAAGAGGATATCACCTTCCAGGTAATTGATAAGGCCATTCCGCCTGAAAAAAGGATAAAGCCAAAGAGAAAGCTAAATGTGATGCTTGCTGGTGTTGTAGCTCTTTTTGCAGGTATCTTCCTGGTATTCTTTTTGGAGTATCTTGGGAATATTAAAAAGTCAGAGGAAGAAATTGAGCAAGGAGATAAAACTATTAATTGAGAGGCGTGTATGATGAAAAATATTGGAAAGGCATGCGTTGGTTGCATACTATTTTTTATATTTGTCTTACCATACTGTGCATATTCCCAGGGATGGCCTGTGACAAAGATTAAATCCTTACCTGATTCATCCTTTGCAATGGTAGAAGTTAAAAAAGATAGAACAAAGCTACGACACTTTCCCTATAAGGATATAAATGGTAATATTGATATTAAC
>QMLT01000322.1 GCA_003646875.1 Deltaproteobacteria bacterium | reverse complement strand
AGGTCCGCTCATCAGATTTACCTGACTATTATTAAAAAACACAAGGGTACTATTGATGTGGAAAGTGAACTGGGCAAGGGGACTGCGTTTACAATCAGGATACAGGTTGGTTAGTTATTGGTGATTAGTCATTTGTCATTGGTCATTGGGCAACCACTCAACCACTAAACTAATGACGAATGACAAATGACTGGAGGTTAACATGGAGCTAAAATATAAACATAGGCTTCTCCTGGTGGACGATGAAGAATCTATTACAAAGGCCCTTTATCGTATTTTTCGCAGGGAAGGCTATGAAATTCAGACTGCATCCAGCGGTCAGGAAGGGCTGGAGGTTATTAAAGAAGACAAGAAACCCTTTTCCTTGATCATTTCAGATCAGCGGATGCCGGGGATGACAGGGACACAGTTTCTGGAGAAGGCGAAAAAAATCCTTCCAAACGCCATGCGAATTCTTTTAACGGGTTATTCGGATATGGATGCCATTGTCGATGCCATCAACAGGGGCGAGATTCATCGATACCTTACTAAACCCTGGAATGATGATGATTTGCTCATTCAAATCAGGCATGCCCTTAAACAGTATGAACTAATAGTGGAAAACAAGAGATTGCTGGTCCTGACAAGAAAACAGAATATAGAGTTAAATGAACTTAACAAGCGTTTAGAACAAAAAGTAGAGGAGCGTTCCAGGGAAATCATTGAAAAAAATAAAAAACTTGCCCGGGTAAACAAAGAGCTCGAATCAAACTTTTATAATACGGTCAGAGCATTTGCCTCGTTGGTGGAAATGCATCATCCATCGCTTGCAGGTCATGGAAGGCGTGTGAGCATCCTTTCCCGTGAAATTGCCCAACTTCTTGAGTTGCCTGAAAATGAGGTAACACATATAGAAATTGCCGCTCTCCTTCATGACATAGGAAAGCTTGGTTTTCCACAAAAGCTTCTGGAATATAAAGTGGATAAATGGAGCCCGCAAGATAAGGAATTGTTTCGGAAACACCCTGAGCAGGGGCAGGAAACGGTTCAATTTATAAACAAACTTGATCATGTTGGCATCCTGATCAGATGCCATCATGAGCAGTACGATGGCCATGGTTATCCAGACCAGCTCTCTGAAGAAGAGATTCCCCTCGGCTCAAGGATTATTGCTGTGGCGGATGCCTATGACAGGATCGTTAACCTCAATGTCGAAATAGACAAGTCTATTAGAGAGATCCAAGAAGAGATCAATAAATACCGTGATCATTTGACAGATGATGAGGTTCTGGAAAAGGCCGCAATTCTTCATCTGAAGCATTACTCATTTACCCAATATGATCCGGACATCATTAAGGTCTTTTTGAAGCTTCTCAAAACAAAAGGGGGCCTATATAAAGAAGAAAAGGAGTTATCCATTGAACATTTAAAGGAAGGAATGATTCTTTCAAGACCTCTCTATTCCTCCAGCGGACGGTTCTTGCTCCCTCCCGATACGACATTGACTGAGAGTTATATCAGCAAATTAAATGCCCTTCATCTGAGGGACCCTATCAACGACATAATTTATGTTCTAAGACAAGGCAGACAAATGAGCAATGACGAATAAGGAGAGTTAAGCCATGGATGCACAAACATTTTTAAAAAAGCTTGATGGTATTTCTGACATACCAACACTTCCCAATATTGTAATCCAGGTAAACAAAATGCTTCAGGACTACGATACCTCTATTAAAAAACTGGGCACTATCATAGAAAAAGATCAGGCCATGGTCACAAAGATCTTAAGGTTGGTGAATTCAACCTTTTATGGCTTCAGGTCAAAGATAACAAACATTCCCCATGCCGTTATTGTGCTGGGATTTAATACCATAAGGAATGCCGTTGTTTCAGTGTCTATTATAAAGACATTTTCAGGGGAAAAGGGCTTTGAAGGATTTGAAATCACAGATTTCTGGAAGCACTCAATTGCCGTGGCTGTGACAAGCAGGTATCTGGGTGAACAAAACAGACTTGATTCACCAGATGACTGTTTCGTTGCCGGCCTTTTGCATGATATGGGAAAGTTGGTTCTCTCCCAGTACTTTACCGAGTCTTTTATCCGGATATGGAGATCAGTTACAGAGGATAAATTATCCTTTTATGAGGCGGAGAAAAAACTGTTGCCTGTCAACCATGCCCAAATAGGAGGTTATTTAGCAAAGAAATGGCAATTTCCAGTGAGCCTCACCGACTCCGTTACCTATCACCATCAAATCAGAAAGACTGTATCCAATCTTAACCAATTGTTGATCATACATACGGCAAATATCATTGCAAATAACTATAAAAGTGATTTAGAAATGAGGCCTGATTTTTCTATGATTGATCCTGAGGCAAGAAAGGTCCTGGCTGGCCAGCTTGAAACCGTTTCAGACTGGTTTCCAAAGGTGGCAGATGAAATCGAATCGGCATGTGAGTTTTTTCTTAAAGAAGAGTGATTTGTATTTTGTCATTTGTCATTAGTCATTAGTCATTAGTGAGGAGTAGTTATGAAAAAGAAAATCGAATCATTTGAAGATCTTGATGTTTATAAATTGGCAGAAAGTCTTGGAGATCGGATCTGGGATATTGTTTCAAATTGGCCTGATTTTCCCCGAAACACTTTGGGGTATCAATTAGTAAAATCAGCTGACAGCATCGCAGCAAATACTGCAGAGGGCTTTGGAAGGTTTCATTTTGCTGAGAACAGACAGTTTGTTAGAATTTCAAGAGGTTCTCTATATGAAACACACCATTGGCTTCGCAGGGCTTATAAGAGAAATTTGTTAAAGGAAGATGAGATTAAAGAACTGAGGAATTTGCTTGATGAATTGGCTCCGAGATTAAATGCATACATCAAATCCATAGGTAGACCTTTACAAAAAATGACAGATTCCGAATGACCAATGACAAATGACCAATGACCAATAACAAATGACCAATGACCAATAACAAATGACCAATAACAAATGACCAATGACAAAGGACCAATGACAAATGACAGAGATGAACGACCACAAACATACAGTCCTTTTAGTGGATGATGAGGAGAAGATCCTGCATTCCT
>QMLT01000321.1 GCA_003646875.1 Deltaproteobacteria bacterium | reverse complement strand
ATGCTGAGGAGGGTGAAATAACACCATGAAAGACAATATTTCATACATTCCGACAACAAAAAATGACATTTCAGAAATGCTCTTAGAAATCGGTGTCAACAAAATCGATGATCTTTTTGAAACAATACCTAAAAAACTAAGGTTAAACAGGGAATTACTGTTACCATCTCCCCTAAAGAAAATTGATCTCCCTTTTTCAGAAATCGAGCTTAGTGGATACATGCAGGAGATAAGCGCCAGAAATAACAGTAACTACAAATATTTTCTGGGCGCAGGGTGTTACAACCATTATATACCAAGCATTGTAGATTTATTCTTAAAACTGCCAAAATTTTATACACCCTACACACCTTACAAACCAGAAACTAATCAAGGAACATTGCAGGCTATGTATGAATATCAAACAATGATGTGCCGACTCACCGGCCTGGAAGCTTCAAACGCCTCCCTTTATGATGGAGCAACAGCAATGGTAGAGGCTGCAAAAATGGCTGCAAGGCTCGCAGGAAGAAATGAGATAATCATTTCAAAGAGCATACATCCAGAATACAGACAGGTTTTCAACACCTACTTCAAATATGGGGATTGGAAGGTAAGAGAGGTTGGTATTAGCAATGGAAAGACAAACCTAAAGGATTTGGAACAAAACATAAGCGAGCAAACTGCAGTAGTTATAGTCCAAAGCCCTAACTTTTTTGGAATAATAGAAGACATGAACCAGGTTGCACAAATGGCGCATAAGCACGCATCTTTCTTTATAAGCCTTGTGGTAGAAGCCCTATCGCTGGCATTGATAAAACCCTCTGATTTCGGCGCAGATATAGTTGCCGGAGAGGCACAAAGCTTTGGCAACCACATGAGTTTTGGCGGTCCACATTTAGGATTCATTAACTGTTATAGCAAGCACAAATCAAAACTTCCTGGAAGAATAGTCACAAAAACAGAGGATATGGATGGGAAAACTGCTTACATGCTCTGGGGTGCAGCAAGAGAGCAACATATCAGCAGAAACAGGGCAACATCAAACATTTGCTCAAACCATGCCTTAAATACATTGGCAGCATCTATCTACCTATCATGGTACGGAAATAAAGGGTTAGAGGAACTTGCAGATTTGCATAATATGCAAATGGCACATTATGCTTATGAAAAGATAATTAAAATACATGGGTATGCTGCAACATTCCCAGAAAATACCTTCTTCAATGAGTTTGTGGTCAATTGTCCCCATGATGTAGGTGCAGTAAATAACAAATTATTAGAACACTCCATAGTAGGCGGTTTAGACCTGGGACGATTTTACCCAGAACATAAAAACAAGATCCTCTTTTGCGTAACAGAGCAAACAAACCAGGATGATATTGATGAGCTTGCAGATATACTTACATACCTCAACAAGAAGGGATTGAAATAATGGAAGGGGAACATGTTAGATTGATTTTCAAAGAAAGCCAGGATGGAAGGGCTGCATACTCCCTGCCAAAAACCACTATAGAGAAAAGGGGTCTGCTCGGTGACTATAAGAGGGAAAACCCTGGTCTTCCACAGGTGAGTGAAAGACAAATAGCCGGCCATTATCAAAACCTTGCAGATTTAAATTTCTGTCCTTACTCGGAAATGGACCCTTTAGGTTCATGCACTATGAAGTACAACCCGCCTCTAATGGAGGCGCTCGCATCTTTGCAAGGCTTTTTAGATATACACCCTTACCAGGATGAGTCAACTATACAGGGCGTCTTAGAGGCGATGTATTTTTTGGATTCATATCTATGTGATATTGCAGGAATGGCTAAGTTTACCCTGCAACCTTCAGCAGGCGCCCATGGAGAGAGCACAGGTATTATGATAGGAGGGGCATATTTTAAACACAAAAAAGAAAAGAGGACAAAGATATTAGCGCCTGATTCATCACATGGAACAAACCCAGCGAGTATAACAAACCTGGGATTTGAATATGAACAAGTAAACTCTAACGAGCAAGGTTGGGTTGACTTAAAGGATTTGGAAAAAAGAATGACTGAAAATGTGGCAATATTCATGCTCACAAACCCAAACACATATGGCTTATTTGACCCTAATATAGACAAAATTGCTGAAATCATCCATAGAAATGGCGGCCTTTTGTATTATGATGGGGCAAACCTTAATGCCATAATGGGGAAGTACAGGCCCGGTGATCTAGGTTTTGACATTGCGCATATAAACCTTCATAAAACATTTGGAACCCCACATGGCATGGGCGGCCCTGGAGCCGGGCCGACAGGGGTGGTAGAAAAATTGAAAGATTTCCTGCCAATACCAACTGTAGAAAAGCAAGGGGAAAAATACATCCTTAATTATTCACTCGAACACAGTATAGGGAAAGTTAAGGCCTTTTACGGCAACAATTCTGTTTTAACAAAGGCATTTGCATACATACTAATGTTAGGGCCTGAAGGCCTGAGAAAAGTCAGCGAGACAGCTGTTGTTCACGCAAACTATATGCAAGAAAAACTAAAGAAGAAAGGTTTCAAATTTCCTTATGGCGACCAACATTGTATGCATGAGTGTGTAATGAAGCATGAGAATATAGATGCTCTTGGGCATTTGATGTCAGAGTATTTTAAAAAGCTACAGGCAACCATTCATTTCCCAGAAGCCAACTGTTACATGATAGAGCCTACAGAAACAGAAACAAAAGAGAGCATAGATGAATACATAGAGGCAATGGTGGAGGTGGATAAAGCCATAAAAGATCCTACAGCCATGGAAGAATTAGAGAAAAGACAAACTTTTACACCAATAAGTAAGATTAATGCAAAGAAAGGTATGGCGAGGCCTTGCTTAATAGAAAAGGAAGAGGAATGAATTTATCGTAACTCAGCAAATGACCCTGGCTCTTGAGGGTTATAAATGGGAGAAACTTATAAGTCCCATAAGAATTTCATAAGCGACTATTTTAATTGCTAATTGCTAATTTTTAATTTACTTTCGTATGAGGTTGTCGGATTCACCGTTCAAGCCTGCCCGGCGGACGACAGGCGTAAACCTGGACCTTTGAACCTGTGAACGGGGAAAAATATTATCT
>QMLT01000320.1 GCA_003646875.1 Deltaproteobacteria bacterium | reverse complement strand
TTTCCTGGTGAGGTCGAAAAAGGTTTAATGTTTCAGCGATTATTCTGCTTGACGAAATCTCCTTAAATTAATTAAAAATTACCTATCTGTTCAGGGGTTCACGGTTCAGAGGTTCAAGGTTGACCAAAAATTTAAACCGTGGATAACTAACATAGCGTTTATATATTACCTTAGAATCCTGATATGAAAGATAAAAAACTTACCCTGGAAATAGAAAAGGGTGTGGATGAAAAGAACTCCAGGGTTGGCGTATCCGTGAATGTTGATGTAAGTGACGCTGAAGGATCAACTTTGAGTGGATCGGTGTTACTTGTAGAAAAATGCAGCTCCTATGAAATTTTACATAAAGAGGTATCGCAGATTAAAGACCAACTCGATCTCTTATTGGAAAAATCAAGAAGGCTCTTTGAGGCGGAGGTTGGAGAAGAAGAAGGTCAGGGTGTGAATGAAGATATGAGTGTAAATGAGATATGGGATGTTTTATCAATGATCAAGGATCCCGAGGTGTTATTAGTGAAATTTAATAGCATGAGTCGTCTGAAAAGGCTTGAGGTTGCAGATTATGTGTTGTCACATTGTAATGTTTTTTCCGGGCCGGCATCAATTTTTTCTATGAGATATAATATTGAAGAAGGGATACTTGAGTAGCACATCCGGTGCTTGGAAGGATCACTTCCGTGGGGGAATATGCGGATCATATTGTTTGCAGGTAAGGGCGGTGTGGGCAAAACAAGCATTGCCAGCGCAACAGGCCTAAAAGCGGCTGGCATGGGCTATAAGACCTTGATAATGTCTTTAGATATTGCTCATAGCCTGAGTGACATCTTTTCCCTCGATAAGGGATTAATGGATAAGAATAAAGGGATGCCTGTTAAGATAGAAGATAGGCTGTGGATTCAGGAACTGGATATTGCCGAAGAGATACAGAGAAACTGGGGAGATGTTCATAAGTATATAGCCAGTTTATTTCATACAGCAGGCCTCGATGAAATATTGGCAGAAGAGCTGGCTATTTTACCGGGTATGGAGGAAGTCAGCTCCCTCCTGTATATAAACCAATATGTAAAGGAAGATGATTTTGATGTAATTATTCTCGACTGTGCACCAACAGGGGAATCTTTGAGGTTTATCAGCATTCCCGCAACACTTGAATGGTATATCAGCAAGATATTCAAGATAGAGCGCAGGGTAGTGAGCTACATTAGGCCTGTGGCTAAACGTTTTTACGATGTGCCTCTGCCGGAAGACGAGTATTTTAAGGCGCTTGAAAGTCTTTTTGTTCGACTTGAGGGTGTAGACAACATCCTTACTGATCCCACCATAACCACTGTAAGGCTGGTGACCAATCCGGAGAAGATGGTCTTGAAAGAAACACAAAGGAGCTTCTTGTATTTTTCTCTCTACAAGATGTGCATTGATGCAATAGTGATGAACAGGATTTTGCCGGGCAAGATTGAAGAGGCATATTTTAATGACTGGAAGGAATCTCAGAAAAGATATTTGGCGTTGGCAGACGAATATTTTAGTCCTGTCCCCATATTTCCCGTGGTCCTTTTTCAAAATGAGCCTCTGGGACTGGAGAGCCTGAAGAGCTTTGGAGAAAATATATATGGTGAACGTGACCCAACGGAGCAGGTTTATACAGAGCGGCCTTATGAATTTAGCCAGAAAGACGGTAAATTTTATATAAAGATTAAACTTCCATTTATTACGAAAGAAGAGGTAGAATTAAACAGACTTCCAGAGGAAATGGTGATCAGGGTAGGAGGCTTTAAGAGGCATATACTTTTGCCTCGATATGTTTCTGCGTATAAGGATGTCACGGCAAAAATAGATGGCACCTTTTTAAATATTATTTTTGGAGGGAAAAGCGATGGAAAAGAAAAGTCCCAAAGATGAAGAGGAGATAGGCATAGAGGAGGCCTTTCGGTCATTGGGCAAATTTTTTTCGTGGCTTAATGAAAGGATCAGCCCCAGTTCTGAGTTTCGTGAATATATGGCTAAATCCAGGGTAGAGTTTTTAAAGGGAATCAGGGTTTTGATTGATAAAAGGATTGATGATTTAGGGAAAAGGCATTCCAAAAAAACAGATAAAAAGGCCACCCGGGTAAAGGTAGAGTAAAATTAAACCAGGCTAGCCATTGGCGCACAATAAACCAGCCAACACCTCTGTAGCGGTAATTTGACTTAAGATGTCCAAATCACCTGTTCATATCCCTATTAATGGGGTGATAGATCTCCATACCTTTGCGCCAAAAGAGACTGGACAAGTCGTGGATGAATATCTCAATGTATGCTCCCAGAAAGGAATATCGGAGGTTAAGATAATTCATGGCAAGGGCAGGGGTGTGTTACGTCGTACGGTGGAGTCCGTGTTAAAGAGGCATCCCCTGGTTTTATCCTTCAAGCAAGATAGAGGCCCTTCAGGTTGGGGCGCAACCGTTGTTTTTTTAAAGGGGATGGGAAAGGATAAATATGAAAGAAAAATTTAGGCCATCTAAGCTACTATTATTTGCAGTCCTGATTTTCTTTATCGCCCTCCCCTTATCCCTTGATTCTTTACTGAATACCCGATTAGGCAAGTATTTTTCCTGGCTTGAAAGCGGTATCAATGTCGGCGGGACAAAGATCACAATAATAAATATAGCCTACCTCATTATTTTTCTCATTTTTTTCACTTTTCTCTCAAGGGTCATCAAGAAGGCGCTGCAAAACAGGGTTCTTCCCCGAACCAGGCTGGATATTGGGGCACGTGCATCATTTGTAAATGTTGTTATTTACAGCTTTTGGATTTTGGCCATCTATACAGGGATAAATATCTTAGGAATTAATCTTTCATCCCTTGCATTTATGGCTGGCGCCCTTGGGATTGGAATCGGTTTTGGTCTACAGAATATTGTTAACAATTTTATAAGCGGGATCATCCTTCTCTTTGATCCCTCTATTCAGGTAGGTGATATGGTCCAGATTGGGGAAGATTGGGGGACGGTAAATAGAATAAATATACGGACTACCATAGTCCAGACCTTTGATAATGCATCCCTGATTATCCCCAACTCTCAGATGCTT
>QMLT01000319.1 GCA_003646875.1 Deltaproteobacteria bacterium | reverse complement strand
TTCCAAAAGTATCGAAGATGCGATAAAAAGGATAAAAACCGACTTCGCCGAATTTTTTGATCTGTATCACATGCAGGAACCCGCTGTGGGAATACTCTATGATGAAAGGTCTCATCTTCTAAGTGAATTGGAAGCCGGCGGATATTTTACGGGCGAGTATGCTAATTGCGGTTTTCTCCATAGTAAAGCAATGACAAGTGTTTATGAAACGCTGCGGCGACTGAATATTCCCGTTAAATGGGTTCCACGACAAAGACTCGATGACGCCATTCAAACGCTTAAAGCCTTAATCCTTCCCGGACATGGCATAATGGATTGTGACCTGAGTGAAAAACTAGCCCAACTTTCGCCCTTAAAAAGTCGGAATATTGTTTTTTAGTCACTTACGTGTCAAATATCCTCATAGGCACTACGCAACTCATCTCACTTTTTGCTATGCATAGATTTTTTTGACAGGGAGATCTTTGGTGTTGATCATTAGTTTTCTGTAAATTTCCTCATGAATCGCTTCCGGTATTCCCGGCTTGCGAAGATGAATCACCGTGCCGCTGGTGGTCGGTAAAATAATGGAAGAATAGGTATGATTGGAAACAACGCGTTTGATGGTTGCCCAGGAAGTCGAGGCAGTCCATAAGAAAGGTCCTCGACCACGGGAACACCCGTTTGTGCGCAACGTATGCTCAATCGAATGGAGAAGATGATAGGCTAAAATGCCAATAAAAACATGGCCTTCTACCCGAGGTTCTTTTTGATGAAAATTAGGCCGTAATTTTAAGTCTGTCTTAAGGGTGCGAAAGGCGCTTTCCACGCGCGTGAGCATCACATACATGTTCCATATGTCACAATCGCTTAAATCCTCTCTATTGGTCTTGAGAAGATAATTGCCGTCTAAGGCTTGCAATTGCTCCCTTTTTTCATCTATGGGTTCACCACTAAAAAAGGCCTCCCGGATTGTTATCCGTATTTTCCCGTAACCCCGGGGATATTTTTGGGATAACTTTTCCAGATCAGCCTTCAATTTGACCGAACTTATCTTATATTGATCCGCCTTTTCCTTCAGTTTTAACAGGCTATTTAATAAACGCTTGGGAATAACTGCATCTCTATGAACCCGATACTCAAAAGAAAAAGGAATATAGGCTATCTCATAATAATGAGCCACCGCGGAATGTCGTTGTTTTATTCGGCCGATGCTTCTTTCTACGGCAAAGGGGTCGACTCTTCGACCGGTTTTGATCAATTTTGCCAATTTGGCGATATCCTTATCCAATCTTTCTTCGGCCTGATTGCGCATAGATTGCTCTTTGGCTTTTCTGAGCGTGCTCTTACAGAGCAAAAATGTTTCTGCTCCCTCTCGTTTGAGAAAAATCTCCACTTTGTTGTTTTTATTGTTTTTTAATACCTTAAAATCGGAATTTAGAAAATCATCCGTAAAATGTTTTTCTTCGCCGGAGCGGGTCGCTACAATGTATTTTACCCCGTAAGACTTTAACAGTTCGATATTTGCATCACTAACCACACCGCGATCCATGATGAGGGTGGGTAATTCAGTTCCTTGAAAATCTTTTTTCAATATCTTTAAAATGTGTGCTAATGATTTGACATCCGTCATCTTGCCGTTAAATACATGATGACGACGAATAAATCCTTGCTGATCCAAAACCAGCGCAATGACAATTTGACGGCAATCGGTTCGTTTCTCTTTCTGGTTCTTATTGAACTGCGCTTTCGGATTGCTTGGGCATGATCCCTCAAAATAGGTGTTTGTCAAATCGTATAAACACATAGCATTATTGAGATGAAACAAATCATTCTCACGTTCATACAATGCTTCTTCTATCTTCTTTTGATGCTTGAACAGCCGGTCGGAAATACTATGAAACCGGTCATCTCCATAATCTTCGGCTTTGTCGATAATGAGGTCTTCTACCGCAGCCGTTTTAATCCAACTCGGAATAGCGTGTTCGCTGTCTTGAGCAATCAGCCTGTTTAACACCGAAATTTCAGCCGTTTTGATTTGGGCGTCACTAAACCCGCGTTTTGCTAATATGTCAGGAAAGCCCAAGCGGTTCCAAAAGGTATGTCCGATGAATAGGGGCCCCAATGCTCTGTCATAGCCGTGCTGCACATCATCTACAAAGACTTCCGCGGTTTGGGGGGCGTCTTTGGTCTCTTGTTTAAATGCCTGGACTTGTTTTCTAACAGAGTCCCATTTCCCGTCCGTTTGAATCTTCTTGATAATACGATCAACAATAACCGTAACTTGCGGATCATCAAAAAAGCTGGTTTGTCCCAAAAGCCTTTGCTTGACAGCCCGGGAAACCTGCTTTCTTATCTCTTTTGAAACAGGAAGATGCGTTCCGAGAGAGACGATGAGCCGCTGAGAAACCTTATCGCCCTGACGAATATTTTCAACCAGTTGCAGGACAGGGAGTTTTGAATTTTTTGATTTTTTTTCTCTGAGGAACATGGCTTTGGCCCTTTCTGAAGGAGTAGGGTCAAAGATACGAAATAGGATTGAGGATGTCAAGGAAAGAAATACAGCTTAGAGATATTTTACAGGCACTACATCGAGTCCTCCAAAATATATCACATTGTTTTTTAGAAAGTTACGCAAAACGCCCTCAGCCAGCACTTATTACATTATATCCTGTTTATTATAGAATAACGCCAATCCTAAAAAATTTTTCGACTAATCTTGAGCCGAAAGTTGGGTTAGGGACAAAATATCTATAGCAAAACAATCCCCAAAAACCATTTCCCAGTCCCGTAGGGACGGCATATTTATCCAATATCCTTCCGAATACGCCTTTCGTCATTAATGTGTTTGGTGTGTATATTTCGTCCCTCACGGGACTTGGGAAAATTTTCGGCTATTTCGAATGCTACAAATATCCTGTCCCTGACGGGACATCTCCCCTGCATAATTCACAAATCGCCCAAAATCCTCTTTTGCTCTTGTGCTGCAACGTGTGTTGGATTTCCAGTTTCAAAACGCGTTTTTCAAAAACAGCCAGAAGCCGGGGCGCATCATCCTGGACCTAGTGAATGATCCACGAAAAAAAACCA
>QMLT01000318.1 GCA_003646875.1 Deltaproteobacteria bacterium | reverse complement strand
TCCGTACCCTATTAATAACCAATACTTTGAATAAGGTCACAAAGCACCTATGTCCCAAGTTAGATTGACTAAAGTAGAAAATAACGAAAATATGAAACAACGTCCCCCATTAAAGATAACGATTTAAACGCTCATAACGATCTCAACGATAATAACGTTCCTAACGAACTAAACCGGTTCCACTTCTCATACCATATCGTGTCGCTGGAAATTGTAAAACAAGTATTGTGTCCCCGAAATCACAAAATTATATTTACAGGGGAGGACAAAATCACCCTGACATATAACCGGAGGAAACAATGAAACTGAAACTGACCGAAGAGCTATGGAAAGAAGGGGATATGTACGTATCATATTGCCCTGAACTCGACATAGCTTCTTGTGGTGAAACTGTAGCTCAGGCAAAAAAGAACCTGAACGAAGTTATCATCATTAATCTCGAAGAAGCACAGAAGCTCGGCACTCTGAATGATCTCTTGAAAGAGGCCGGGCTTGATGAGGCTCAAGGGATACTTGCTTCAAGGAAAGAACTTGTGGGCTTTACACCGATTGAAGTAGCATTATGACGGGTAGAATCAGGCCCACAACATATCAGGTTCAAATGAGAATATTTGAGGTAGCAGGTTGTGTTTACGTACGAACTCAGGGCGATCATCTCGTTTACCATTATCCTGGCGCAAAGCGGCCTGTCGTGATTCCAAAATACAAAGAGGTTCCTGTATTCATAATCAGGAACAACATGAAGGTTATCGGCATGTCTGTAGAGGAGTATAACTCGATGCTGAACAAGGTTTGATTAGGAGGAGGACTTTGGCAGATTTCAATTAGCTGGCGGTTATCGCTGAGAGGACAGAAGAGTGCATCATGCTGTCCCCGATTTCTCAACGAGAGAAACGAGAGAAACAAAAGAAACTATAGAAACCATCACACCATATCGTGTCGCTGGAAATTGTAAAATAAGTATTGTGTCCCCCGAAATAAACCAAATAGACGAAACAAACAAAACAAACCAAATAAACCAGAAAAACAAAAACCTGGAGTCTCCCATGAAAGCCCTTATCACCGGCATCACTGGCCAGGATGGCTCATATCTAACGGAATTCTTGCTCTCAAAAGGCTACGAGGTCCACGGCCTGATAAGAAGATCGAGCAGCTTCAACACCCAACGGATCGACCACATCTACGTTGATCCCCACGATCCCAACCCCCGGCTCTTTCTCCACCATGGCGACCTCTCGGATTCCGGCCAGCTCATGAATCTCATCTACAACATAAAGCCCGATGAAATATATCACCTAGGGGCGCAATCTCACGTGAGGGTATCCTTTGACATCCCTGAATATACTGGGGACATAACCGCTCTCGGTACAACCCGACTCCTTGAAGCGCTACGAAGAAGCGGGGTCAAGGCCAAGTTGTACCAGGCATCCTCATCTGAGATGTTCGGTGCTGCGCCCTCTCCCCAAAGTGAAACCAGCCCTTTTCTTCCCAGAAGCCCTTATGCAGCTGCCAAGGTCTATGCCTATTGGATGGTGCGCAATTATCGGGAAGGCTATCGTAGCTTTGCCTCTAATGGCATACTCTTCAATCATGAATCCCCTCGAAGGGGGGAGACCTTTGTCACCCGAAAGATTACGAGGGCCCTTGCCAATATGCTCGGGGGGAACCAGAAACGGCTCTATCTCGGCAACCTTAATGCAAAAAGGGATTGGGGCTTTGCCCCCGAATATCTCGAGGCAATGTGGCGCATCCTCCAGCAGGAAGAACCGGATGATTATGTAATCGGCACGGGCGAGAGCCATTCAGTCAAGGAATTTGTCGATCATGCCTTTTCCTATGCCGGCATAGAGATCACATGGAAGGGGCAAGGAGTAGAAGAGAAGGGAATAGTAAAAGGTGCATCCTCACGATGGGACCCAACTTTGAAACCAGGAGATGTACTCATCGAGATAGATCCCCGCTACTTCAGGCCCACGGAGGTTGAATCCCTTCAGGCCGATATAACCAAGGCACGACAACACCTAGGATGGGAGCCGAGAACCACCTTTGAAGAGCTCGTCAAGATCATGGTGGACTACGATATGAAATTGGCAGGCCTCGAGCCCGGAGGCGAAGGCATCGCCATCTCCCTCAACAAGGGCTTTGCCTACACCAATCATGACTACTCATTCTATGAAAAGATACGGGAAGGCTGCTGAAAAAGGCCAACAATGAAAATAACCCGTTTTGAAGAATTAGAATGCTGGCAGCGGGGCCGTGAACTGACGAAGCTGGTTTATTCTGCGACTAGGAATGAAGCATTCAAGAAGGATTTACGACTGGCCGGGCAGATACAGGCGTCTGCAACCTCGACGATGGCAAATTGTGCGGAAGGTTTTATTCGGCGGTCCAATAAAGAATTCATTCAATTTTTATTCATTGCAATGTCTTCAGCGGCGGAAGTGCAAAGTCACCTGTATGTGGCATTAGAACAAGGTTATGTCTCCCAGGAAAAATTCAACGTGATTTATAAACAAGCAGATAAAACATCCAGACTTATTTCAGGGCTCATCAACTATTTACGCACTAACGAGCGCCGCTATCAGCAAGAAAAACGACAGAAACTAAAGAAACCAGAAAAACTATAGAAACAAGAGAAACTCTTATGACCTTGCGATCCAAACGAATCACCATCACCGGCGGCAAAGGCTTTCTCGGCACGCACCTGATCCGCAAGCTCACAGAAAAGGGCTATAGCACCGTCTCCATTGCCGATCTGCCTGACTATAATCTCACCGATATACAGGGCATCCGCCGTATGTACGATGAGCAGAAACCTCAGATCGTCATCCACCTTGCGGCAAAGGTCGGCGGCATCGGATTTAATCAGGAAAACCCAGCCTCGCTCTTCTATGAAAATGCCATCATGGGCATAAAGCTAATTCATGAGGCCTATCTTCGGGGAATCGAAAAATTTGTGGCTCTCGGCACCATCTGCGCCTACCCAAAGTTTACCCCTGTTCCCTTTAAAGAGGAGGACCTATGGAAGGGCTACCCTGAGGAGACCAATGCCCCCTACGGCCTGGCAAAAAAGATGAT
>QMLT01000317.1 GCA_003646875.1 Deltaproteobacteria bacterium | reverse complement strand
TTGAACGTCTATAAAAACTGATATTTCCCCTCCCCTCGTGGGAGGGGACAAAGGGGAGGGGGCACCCTCACCCCAGCCCTCTCCCCTGTCTGCGTGCGGACACGCACAGGCAGGCATCAAGGGAGAGGGAGTGTTTTTGCAGTTTGTAAATTTCTGACTGAAGAAAAGGGCAGAGAAGGGAGGAAGCGCTATTCCCTCTATTGCCAGGCAACTCACATTAAAATAAATATATTTGATGACTGTCCGGGTTTTTGCCAAAGAAGGTAACATCATCAATTTTGTCTATCTTTGGACCACGCAAGAGGGCATAAAGCGTTCGCTCTATGCCTATACCACCGCCATAGGTATCTGGAAAGGTTGATCTTCCTTTATCATCTTTCATGCTCGCTGCTAACAGGAATGGCCCGTATCCACCAAGTTGATTGATGTTTTCAATATTCCCTTCTGCTATAATAGGTTTCACAGGGATGACCTTATTATCTACGAGCCGTTCTACAATCGTCTCATAGAGCCATTCCCTTATAGCCCCTGAAAGGAGCTCCCGTGCCTCGGTCTGCTCACCGGTGTCCCGGATAATGCTTTTGGCACAGATGTCGTAGTTATACACCATATCAGAAGTTATCTCATCTAATGGTATTTTTCCATCAGGCCTCAGGTAAGGATATATAAGATCATAATTCTCTCGCGGTATACCGGTAATCCAGAAAAACTGTGATGATGTCTCTTTGCCTACCCCTACTTCATATTCTTTGAGACTGTATTTCTTTCTCAATTGATCATAGACGAATGTGGGAAAGGGCTGCTTGGGAATTTCTATAGCAACCCCGAGCTCGGTAAGCTCTTCTCTGTTTTTTTCCGCTATCTTTGCCATACTGTGGATGAGCATTCGTTCAAAGAAATCTTTGGCAGTGGCCATATCTTCTTTGAGAATCTCTTTTACCTCGTCTGGCCTGGAGAGATAGGTCTCAAAATCAATACCCCGATTTCTCCTTACCTCTACATCCATCTGGCTAAAATCAATAATATATTTCCCCCTCTGGATCCTGTCAGGGCTCTCTACCTCGAGCCTGATATTGGGGGAATCAACAAATATACCCTTTATCTTCGGGTGATGACAGCCCAGAAGCTTGGAATAGATCATGCTGTGGGTCATAACATATTGAAGGCCTTTGTAAGATATAGACGGAACATGCTCCACATCATGGGCAAGCGGGTCCGTCAAGGGACTCAGTTGCACCCTTTCAAGATTGCAAAGACCCTCATCAGCCAGGAATTGGTGCATGGCTGTCACGAATGTGGCTCGTATGGATACGGCAGCAAGGAGGGCATTTCCCATCCATTTCTTATGGTAATATTTTTCCAGATATTCCTGAAGGCTTGAGCCACCTTCTTTGAGCGCTGCCTGAAAACCAAACAGGGCATCGCCAATTTCTGTTATTGCATCATCTTTCATGTTGTTCCTTTCCTAAAGTATTGGTAAGTATTTTTCCATCTCAAACTGGCTTACATGCACCCTATATCTGTCCCATTCTATCTTTTTGTTGGCCACAAATTTATTAAAGATATGATCACCCAGGGTTTCCCTTACAAGCTCGCTCTTCTCTACCTCTTGAAGCGCCTCAAAGAGGTTTCCTGGCAGAGAGGTGATTCCAGCTCGTTCCCTCGCCTCCTCATCCATCTCGTAGATATCTTCCTCGATTGGATCAGGGAGGGGATAGTTTTGCTCAATCCCCCTTAATCCCGCTGCCAGCATAACTGCGAATGCCAAATAAGGATTACAGGCCGGATCAGGAGATCTGAACTCGATCCTTGTGGCCTGTTCCTTGCCTGGTTTGTACATGGGGACCCGAACCATTGTCGAGCGGTTGCGCCTGGCCCATGAAATATAGACAGGGGCCTCATAGCCGGGGACCAACCTTTTATAGGAGTTTACCCACTGGTTGGTTATTGCTGCAAGCTCTCGTGCGTGCCTCATAATGCCGGCAATATAAGATTTTGCTAATTGTGAAAGTTTATACCGGTCATTTGGGTCGTGAAAGGCGTTTATATTATCTTTAAATAAAGATTGATGCACATGCATGCCGCTGCCATTTTCTCCGAAGAGTGGTTTGGGCATAAAAGTGACATAATAACCCATCTTCCTCGCAATCTCTTTTGCTATTATCCTGTAGGACATGGTCTTGTCGGCCATAGCAAGCGCTTCATCATACTTGAGGTCGATTTCATGCTGACTGGGGGCGACCTCATGGTGGCTGTATTCCACCTGAATATCCATATCCTGGAGGGAAAAGATTATTTCTCTTCTCAAATCACTGCCCATGTCTAATGGCCTGTTGTCAAAATATCCACCTTTATCAATAAGCCTGGGATTCTCCAGGCTCTCAAGGCAGAAGAACTCCAGCTCCGGCCCCATGTAAGCCGTGTATCCCATTTCAGCCAGTTTTCGCGTCATCCTCTTTAAGACATATCGGGAATCCCCTTCATAGGGGCTTCCGTCTGGCTGAAGGATATCACAAAACATCCGGGCTACCGGTCTCTCCTGTGGTCGCCAGGGGAGAAACTGAAAGGTGCTCGGATCAGGCATTGCGATCATATCACTCTCCTCAATCCTGGCAAACCCTTCGATGGAGGAGCCGTCAAAGCCCATTCCCTCTTCCAGTCCTTCTTCCAGCTCAGAGGGAGTAACAGCAAAGCTCTTTAATATACCCAATACATCTGTAAACCAGAACTGGATGAAGCTGATATTTTTCTCTTTAACGATTTTCATGACATCACGTTTTGTTTTACAGAGCATGTATCCCCCTATTCTAAATTATAAGAACTCGCTTTTTGTGAACCGAAGTATAGGGAATTAGTTCTTGTGTGTCAATGGGAAAGTCGCCTCATGATATGGTGGTCCTTCCTTTTAGGTCGACCTTCCTGTCGGCAGACAGGGATTATATTGATGGGGGTAAGGCATTGACATGCGGAAAAGGTAGCTGCGTGAAGGGGGACGCTGGTAACAAAATAAATTGACAAGAAAAGAATGCTATGGTAAATACATTCCATGCCAAGATTAGCTCGACTTGACGCTCCCGGTGTTTTGCATCATGTTATGATCCGGGGAATAG
>QMLT01000316.1 GCA_003646875.1 Deltaproteobacteria bacterium | reverse complement strand
CACCTGCCTGCCGCGCAACGGCGCAGGCATGGCGCACAGGCAGGCATCAAGGGAGAGGGAGTGTTTTTGCAGTTTGTAAATTTCTGACAAATGAAGGAATTCAGGTTTTTCGCTTAAAACTCTATGGCCAGTCTTAAAAAGGCCTCATTGAGTTTGTCGTCAGCAATACTGCCTGATTGCTTTTCATAGTTGCTTATCCGATACTCACCCATGAGGTTTGTGGCAAAATCATCCTTTTCAAAGAGCGTATAGGTGAATCCTATACTATACCTATATTCCAGATGACCATCCTGCTCCCCTGCAATGTCATCATCAAATGCCTCATATCTGGCTGCGATTTCCAAAGGATCTATCACTTGAAAGGCAGCGGCTGCAAACCAGGCAGATTCCTTATACTCCTTCTTGTCGGTAAAATGCCTTTCCCTTTGAATAGCAGCTATATATTCAGCATCAAGGGTAATTTTTGAGTATTCATAATGAAACATTCCGCCTGCTGTCTCATTACGGTCACCATCCCCTGGTTCACTATTATAAAAGGCAGCTATCGTTAGGCCCTCAAAAGGAAATATGGTAATGTTTCCTATATATGAGCTCACATCATCTGTTTCTTCATAGGCTGGGCTATTATCCCTTGCAAACCCATATTCCGCCTCTTCAAGGTGACCCACAAGCTCCTCACCCTTATAGACAGTGGCTGAAATATCGAATAGATCTGTGGCATATCCAATGGTAGCGCCTGGTTTTACTATCTCATAGCAGTCCTGCGTGATAGGATCATTGATCAGGTGGCTTTCAAAGACACCAAAGGGCTGGCCCCTTTTTCCACTTACGAAATATAAGGGGAATCCTTCCTTTTGAATGGTGATGGTAGCCTCATCCCAGAAGATTCTGTCATCATCTGTGTCAAGGTCTTCCCCTTTCAGAATGAAATTTCCGGTTACATATTGATGAAAGGCTACCTCAATCCCCAACTCCACTGTGCCGATATCAAGGTCAGATTTGGAATCATCAACTGTATTGTCTCCTGTGTCACTGTCATCTGCATAGCTATAGTCAAGTTCAATGGCACCGGAGAAGGCAACTTTTTCTGCCAATCCCTCAAATACGCCAGGTTTTTCTATCTTCTCTTTCAGTGTCTTTATCTCCTGTTCAAGCTCATAGTTGGACATTGCCTGACTGATAGATGCCTGTGTCTCTATCAACACGGTTATCAAAAATACGGTTACAAGTACTATACCTATCTTAATTACCTTCATTACTCTTTCCTCCTTTTCCATCTTTTTAATGCTTGTTCACCCTCCCCTTTATCCCCTCCCATCAAGGGAGGGGGGTCTGATATAGGATTCCCCGTAGCTTGCTTCAGGGTGGTTCATTGGTCTTTAAGCCCGTTAGGACCTGTGCTAACATTAACTTTTTGAAATCTCCGGCCTCGAAAAGGAATATGGAGACAAAAAAAGCACAACTTGATATTTCAATTTCTTTCCAAGTTGTGCCTTCACTTTCTCCGCGCCTTTTCAAGGCCAGAGACCGTAAGACATACCTATAAGATTTTAGATTTGCGATTTTAGGTTTTCAATCGTCAATCAATAAGGTAGGCTATTTCATATCCAGTGCCTGGACCCAGATAACCGCATCCTGGGAGAGTTCCTTGCCGTTGTGTTTTAAATCCCCCCCGGCTCCGAGGGCGGCGAATCCCCACCAACCTGCTCTTGGGATACCAAAGGCGAACACGCCATTGACGTCTGCCTTTATGGTCATGGTAACCAGGGCATCGTGTGGAGCCTCTACCTTTGCTTCCTTAGCAAAGGCATTTCCTGCGACGTCATGGTTCAGATACTCTACCTCTATCTCGGCATAGGAGACCGGTTTTCCCTTGCATGTGACAATCCCTCGGAAGACATTTCCTGTCCAAAGGGCATAAGGTTTGTCCAACGGCAGAATCTCAACAGGCAGTGGATCACCTACCGGTTGATCCCAGTCTGTTGGTGCGCCGGCCACATTGAATATGACCTTGGTGCAATGCTGGATATAGATATCCTCTGATTTTTCATAGTATGGCGCAGGGACAAAATAGAAGATATGGTCCCCCATCCCCTTAAGCCTCACATTGGCCTCAAAGGCCCTTCCGCTGTTGGTCAGGCTGGTAAATGTAATTGGCTTAAGTTTATTAAGAAGATCCTTTTTCTTTCCCTTGTGCATTTCACCAAAGGCTATGGGTGGATGGATCTTGCCATTTTCATCCTTCCCGATGTCCATAGTATGGCCTGCCTCAAAGGGGTGAGTAAATACGAGCTTAAGGTTGATTTTTTTTGATTTTGGAACACTGTCCGGGCTGTAAATCATCTGAAAATGGGCATACACTGGAACGCTTAATGCCATAAAAGCTACAGCAACTATTAAGGCAAGTAATTTTTTCATCTTAATCCTCCTTCTGTAACTTAGCCCCTATTTGGGCTAAATTCGTTAATGGTTAATGGTTATATTTTTTATTCTGTAATATCCTTGCTCGGCACCTTTACCACATGTCCCGGGCCTGCATCAAAGATGACGGTATATGATCCCGCAGGTTTCTTGAATGTGAACTCACTGTCCTCATTCATTTTCCCTTCTACAAGCGTTTTGCCGGATGCATCCACCACCGTCATTTTTACCCCAGCAGCCGAGGAGCCATCTGAAAAACCTCCCTCGCATAGAATGGTCCCATCTCCCTCATCAGAACAAGAGCAGAGAGGGGTATGGGCATAGGAGAGAGAGGTCAAAAAGAGACCCAATATCAGGACTACTGCCAGGCTTAAAAAAGCTCTTTTCATTGTATCACCTCCTTTCTTAAGTTAATTCTGGCTCTCTTTTAATGAAACCCATTAATACAAGAAAAATTAATGCTAAAACATAAAATGTAATCATGGCCTGCATACCCGAAAGGCCTAATAAGGAGCCACCGGTAAAGACAAGGATGGATATTATCAATCCCAGAACAATTGGATAGAAAGTGGCAAAGAGCATCCATTTTGTGCTTCCAGTCTCAAGCCTTACCATCAGTAAGGTAGGGATGCAGGGAGGGTACATGGCCATAAAGAGCATTATGGCAAGCACATGGAGGGCTGTCCAGCCT
>QMLT01000315.1 GCA_003646875.1 Deltaproteobacteria bacterium | reverse complement strand
TCGGGATCTTATCCTGAGATTTCAGAAATCGAAAAAGAGATTTGTTTCTGAAAATGTCCTTATTCCCCCTGTTAGCAAGAAATTTGAGGTCTTTGTCCATTCTCTAAGGGATACAGGAATTGGGAGGAAATTTAGTCTGGTCCTGGTTAAGATGGGTGATCAGCCGGCTGTGCCTGAATTTATTCTTGCTGAAGAGATGGTTAATGCCTATGTCAATGAGAGGAGGTTAATTTCCGAGACATTAGCGCCGGAATTTCAGGCCTTAAAGGGGGAGGATATAAATTTTAGATTGGCTCTCCTTAATGCCCAGAAGGCAGCCCGATCAGATCTCCCTATAATCCTGAAGGGCGAGAGTGGCACAGGAAAGGAGATCCTGGCCAGAACTATTCACAACATCAGTCCTTGTTCTCGAGGGCCTTTTGTTGATATTAATTGTGCTGCTATACCCGATACCCTTATAGAGTCAGAGCTTTTTGGCTACGAAAAGGGCGCCTTTACCGGGGCGCGAGGGGAAGGGAGGAAAGGTCTTTTCGAGGAGGCCGATCATGGAACAATCTTTTTAGATGAGATTGGTGATGCCTCCCTTTCAACACAGTCCAAGATCTTAAGGGTCCTTGAGGAAAAGAAATTCAGACGGGTAGGTGGGTCTAAAAACATAAAGGTAGATGTCAGGATTATCTCCGCTACCAACAAGGATCTGGAGAAGATGATCTCAGATGGGCGTTTTCGGGATGATCTTTACTACAGGATGAATACCATCTCAATAACGCTGCCGCCCTTGAGAGATCGTGGACGCGATATTAGATTACTTGCTGATTTCTTTTTAGGTAAACAGACCAGAGGTCATCAAAAGAAAATTTCTTTCTCTGAAGAGACCCTTAAAGCATTAGAGAGTTACAATTGGCCTGGAAATGTACGGGAATTAAAAGGTGTGGTTGATTACGCCGTCACTATGAGTGAGGAGACAGAGATCACCCCCCACAGTTTACCCCCTTTTGTTTTTCTGAAGAAATCGCCTTTATCGACCGATGAACTACTTTCCCGTGATGTCATCTCCATAGCAAAAAGGACCCCACTTCTTTCCGCCACTATGAAGGGGGTGGAAAGAAACCTCATAAAACTCGCCATCCGGAAATCAGGAAGCAAGTCAGAGGCTATCAGGATTCTTGGTATCAGCCGAAGGGCCTTTTATTATAAATTAAAGGAGTATAATCTTGAATCCTTATTCAAATAGTTCCTTCATTTTGTTTTTATGCTACCCACTACCCTCCTCATAATCTTGAAAGTATAGCCTTTATACAAAATCACATATAGTAAAGATATCTGTATAAAATTTAGCCATATTTGGCCCTCGAAAGCCTAAATTAATTTTGGATTAATAATCCTAAGGCTTATTAAGAGAAGGGCATAAAATATAACTACCTAAAATCACAGGATATAAATTTATTTACCCAAATCAAAAAGCAGATTTAAAAACAAGCCACCACTTTATGGTATGAGAATTGAATGTTTAATTAGAAGGCCTAAGATGGTTGTCTAAGTTTAATAATTTTTGAAGGGAATTCGCTATGGTTATAAAAAAGATTTTTATAGTTGGCGCTGGTCTGATGGGCAGTGGTATTGCGCAGGTATGTGCCCAGTCCGGCATTAATGTTATCTTAAATGACATTAGTAAAGAGGCGATAGATAAGGGTCTCAAGGATATTGCCTGGTCTGTTTCTAAGTTCATTGAGAAAGGGAATCTCAGGGAAGATAAAGAGACAATTCTAAATCGCATAAAAACAGATGATGATTTCTCAAGTGCTGCTGATGCTGATCTTGCCATAGAGGCAGTCTTTGAGAAATTGGAGCTTAAACAGGAAATCTTTCGGAAGCTGGATGAGGCATGTCAGCAAAATACTATTCTGGCCAGCAATACCTCTGCTATACCAATTACAGAACTTGGATCGATGACCAAAAGACCGGAGAAGGTATTAGGGATTCACTTCTTCTCTCCTGTCCCTATGATGCCTGTGGCAGAGATAATCAGGGGAATAGGCACAACAGAAGAGACAATCCTTATTGGTGTTGATTTTGTAAAAAGTATCGGCAAGGAGCCTATCAGGGTGGAAAGTGATGTGGCTGGTTTTCTTCTTAACAGAATCAATTTCCCTTCTACTATTGAGGCTATACGTCTGGTAGAACAGGGGATAGGCACAGTAGAGGATATTGATAAGGGAATGAGACTGGCATTTGGTCGCAGGATGGGGCCATTTGAGACCGGGGATATGGTGGGTTTGGATGTGACATATGGGGCCTTGATGGCCTGTTATGAGGAAACAAAGGATCCACGGTTTTATCCTCCGCAACTTTTAAGAAGAAAGGTTAAGGCCGGGCATCTTGGGCACAAGACAGGCAAGGGTTGGTATGAGTACAATGAGGATGGAACCAGGAAGGCTGGATAATAAAAGAAAGGAGCTCACATTTGAAAAACGTTGTTATTGTCACAGGGGTAAGGACACCTATCGGAAGATATGGTGGCTCGTTGCGGGATGTACCGGTATATAAATTCACGAGCCTGGTTCTTAACGAAGCAGTTAAAAAGGCTAAAATTGAGCCTGCCTGGGTAGATGATGTAATCATGGGGCAGTCTTATCAGAATGGTGAGTGTGCAAATGGGGCACGTATGGCCCTTCTTGAAGCTGGATGGCCCCATGAAGTTCCGGGTGTAACATTGGACCGTCGCTGTTGCTCAGGGTTAGATGCCATATTTTTTGGTGTAATGAAAATACAGACAGGCAACGCCGATATTATTGTTGCAGGAGGGATGGAAAGCATGAGCCAGGCAGAGCTCTACCTTCCAGGAGATATCAAGTGGGGTTTGGGCGGAAAAGTGGATTCAAAATGGGGATTTATGCCAAAAGGACATGGCAGCCTTTCTATGTGGGGAATACCCCTTTATGATAGAATACAGCGAGCAAGAGTGATGTCTCAGCCTATTGAGAGGTTTGGTGAGCTTAATTCTATGATGACCTGGGCGGAAAAGGCAGCCAAACAAGAGAAGATCACCAGAGAGGAGGCCGATACCTGGTCCCTTGGAAGTCATCAGAAGGCTATCGCTGCAATGGACTCTGGGAGATTT
>QMLT01000314.1 GCA_003646875.1 Deltaproteobacteria bacterium | reverse complement strand
TTGAGAAGTTACCTTTTTGGGTCTTTGCGCCTTGGTGGCTGAATAGTCACTATTATTATAAGATTAATGCGCAAAAAACAATGGTAGGAAACAAAAAAAATTATAATATTGTTATAGAAGGTGGCACCCTTTTGTCAATGGTTGATGGTGAAGAGCCCGTAGATGATGCGAGGGTAGTTATTTCTGGTGATAAAATTAAGGAAGTCTCTGTGAGCCATAATAATTCTCTCCCTGAAACAAATGAAATTGTCTATGCCAAGGATGCCATAATATTGCCAGGACTCATAAACACCCATTGCCATTCTCCTATGGCCCTCTTTAGAGGTATGGCAGATGATCTTCCCCTGAAAAGCTGGCTCTATGAGCATATATTTCCAGCCGAGGCAAAATATATCAGCCCGGATACAGTTTACTGGGCGTCTCTTCTTGCCTCTGTGGAGATGATCGCATCAGGCACTACTACATGTATTGACGGTTACTTCTTTGCCGATGAGATAGTCAAGGCACTACATAAGTCCGGAATGCGTGCCCTTGTGGCGCAGGGTGTTATTGATTTTCCTGCGCCTGGTGTCCCTGATTCTAAAAAAAATCTGGATGTTGCCTCAGCCTTTTTGCAAAGGTGGATGCATTTTTCTGATCGTATTATACCAGGTATTTTCTGTCATAGTCCTCTTACATGTTCGGAAAAAACCTTGCTAAGGGCCCGGGATATATCGACCCAATTCGATTTCCCTCTTCAGATACATCTGTCAGAAACCCGGGAAGAGGTCGGAGAAATAAAGCAAAAGTCTTCCCTTAGACCTGTTTTCTATTTAGATGAGCTTGGCCTTCTAAATCGCCATTTAATCGCTGCTCATGCCATTTACCTGAATGAGGAGGAGATAGATCTTTTGGCTGAAAAGAAGGTAAAAATTGCCCATTGCCCTGAAAGCAATATGAAGCTTGGCTCAGGTGTAGCGCCAATAGCGCAGATGCTGGAAAAAGGCATTGCCGTAAGCATTGGAACAGATGGTTGCGCCTCGAACAATAACCTTGATCTTTTTGCAGAGATGGATACTACTGCGAAACTGGCTAAGGTAGCCAACCTTGATCCAGCTATTATTGATGCCAGGACTGTACTTGCAATGGCTACCATTGGAGGAGCCAGGGCCATTGGATTGGAAAACAGAATAGGAACCATTGAACCAGGAAAAAAGGCCGATATTATTATCGTTGATGCACACAGCCCTCATATGACGCCCATGTATAATCCATACTCCCAACTCGTATATTCCGCTACCGGGGGAGATGTGAGAGATGTTATAATAAATGGTAATATAGTGTACAGAGATAGACGCTTCACAAACCTTGATAGCGCAGAGATTATGAATGAAGTTACAAGACTCTGCCGGCGGATAACTGTTTGAAGGTAGCTATTAGCATCATATCCTATGCCACTTCAAGGTTGATCTTGAAAAAAATTATCAAAATGGGTTTTGACTTTTTCCCTTGGTTAGAATAGTGAGTCGTTTGTTTTCCCCAATTGAACGTAACAACGACATTTTTATTACTTTTACCTTTTTTCTGTTTCTTATACCAGAAATTTACAAACTGATAATTGATGGCCTCGTCAAAAGCCCCATTTCCACTCCCCTGGTGGGAGGGGATTAAGGGGAGGGGGAGAATTTTTGCAGTTTGTAAATTTCTGATGTTAGGAATAATTTTCTCTATCCTGTCTGAAAAGGAGTATACACTGAATATTCATGATAAACAATGACAATATCCATCACCTGAATTTTGAAGACAAAAAAATTACTCTTATTGGGACAGCCCATGTTTCAATTGAAAGCGCTGATTTGGCACAGAAGGTCATTGAGGATGAAAAACCTGATATGGTGTGTGTGGAACTCTGCGAATCCAGATATCACTCGATCATGCAAAAAAGCCAATGGCAAAACACAAATCTTCTTAAAGTGATCAAGGAAAAGAAGGCCTTTCTCCTCTTGTCCAATTTGATGCTCGCTTATTTTCAGAAGAAAATCGGACAGAAATTAGGCATACGACCAGGGGAGGAAATCGTGCGAGCTATCCAGGCGGCCAGGTCGGTAAGAGCCCGTATTTACTTAGCTGACAGGGATATACGCACAACCCTGTCAAGGACATGGCGTTGTATGGGCCTGTGGGCAAAGATAAAGCTGTTGTTTCAGTTGGTTAGTTCAGTCGGAGAAATGGATAACATCAAAGAAGCCGATATTGAGGAGATGAAAAAGAAGGATGTTCTTGAGATGTTCCTTTCAGAAATCGGAAAATCTTTTCCTGAAATACGACGTATTTTGATTGATGAAAGAGACCAGTATCTTGCTCATATGATCAGAACATCACCAGGCAAAAAGATTGTTGCAGTAGTCGGAGCTGGACATATTCCAGGGATTAACAGTTACTGGGAAAGAGATATAGATTTGGATGCACTGAATCAAATACCTCCTAAAGGTAAGGTTTTCAGTTTCCTGAAGTGGGGTATTCCGGGTTTCATAGTGTGTTTGATTATTTTGGGTTTTTTCTATGCTGGAAGCTCTACCGGCACCCATATGATTAAATGGTGGGTTCTGGCAAATGCTATCCTGGCAGGCCTTGGCGCAGCGATTGCGCTGGGCCATCCGTTAACGGTTCTGTCTGCTATTGTCGCTTCACCCCTTACATCCCTCAATCCAATGATTGCAGCAGGCTGGGTTGCCGGTCTGGTGGAGGTTTTTTTAGGGAAGCCAAAAGTCAAGGATTTCGAAAGGTTGTCTGAAGATATATCTTCCCTGAAAGGCTTTTGGAAAAATAAGATCACACGGATTTTATTGGTCGTGGCATTTACAAATATAGGGAGCTCAGTGGGAACTTTTGTCGCGATACCTTTGATGATCAAGGTGTTTACATAGAGACAATTGCCTTATGTTTGAAGTGATTCCTGCCCTTTCATTGATTAGTAAGGATAGTTCTTGTCTTATTCAAGTAAAAATTTTACTATGTATATGGTCTGAGTGAAATGAAGTCGAAATCTAAAAATAAATCCCCATTACGCTGGTATGACACGTTTTTTTTGAACATACTACCACTAGTGGCTATGTTGTTACTAAAACTTCTGTTGTATTCCTGCCGTGTAATTAA
>QMLT01000313.1 GCA_003646875.1 Deltaproteobacteria bacterium | reverse complement strand
GATTTATGGGGGTCTGCCTGTGCATTACTTATAGGGCATGAGACAAAAAAAGACATACCCATGCTCCTTAAATGCAGCATTTTTGAGCTGCTGCCCCAACTTATTGAGTTACCTTAAATGCTTCTTATGAAAAATATTGTAAATTTTCTTTTTGAAATAGGTATATTAAAAAAAACTCCACGGTCTGGTTTTCAATTTTTAGGCACAGGCAATGAGTCAGTCGCTGAGCATTCTTTTAGAGCTGCCGTGATAGCGTACCTGCTTGCCAAAAATGAGCCAAAGGCCGATATGCAGAAAGTTGTCCTCATGAGCCTTTTTCACGATTTTCATGAGGCCAGGACAGGAGATCATAACTATGTTAACAAGAGATACGTGACTGTAAACGAGGATAAGGCGGTTAATGATTTAGCCCGAAAACTTCCTTTCGGCAAGGACATTGTATCCTTAATCGATGAATTTAATTCCAGGGAAACTCTCGAGGCACAATTATCTCAGGATGCTGATCAACTTGATTTTATCCTGGAACTAAAAAGGCAACAGGACTTAGGGAATATATCTGCTGCTGAATGGCTAAAATATTCAGCCAAGCGCCTTATCACTGATTTTGCTAAATCACTGGCCGATGAAATTGTTACCACAGATAGTAGTGATTGGTGGTTCGAGAAGAAGGAAGAGTTATGGGTCAATGGACCGAATGAACATACATAGCTATTACTTGCTAAAGGGAAAACGGATTATCCCCATCACGTTTTTGATATCAATAATAATCCATATAGGCATAATTATAGCCTTTCAGGGTATTTCCCCCTTTAGCCTTCTCAGAGCTGAGCGCAGAACCTATAAGGTAGACTTGATACGCCCTCCTATCAAAGAGATTAAAAAAAACAGGAAACAAAGCGATCCTCCTATTAGTCAAATTCATAGTGAATTGCCTGCAGAAACCAAAGAGGCAACAATCTCCTTGGACACCAATAATCCAACCTATCATCCATATACAAAGATGATAAAGGAAAAAATATTTAACTATTGGATATATCCATTATCGGCCCAACAGAATCTTATTCAGGGCGGTCTTCTTATAGTGTTCAGGTTGGGCAGAGATGGTATCCTCATTGATTGTAACATAGAAAAATCTTCAGGATACAAAATCCTTGATAAACATGCCATTAAAGCGATAAGGCTCGCAAACCCCTTTCCTCCGTTTCCTGAAAATATTACGGTTCAATTTCTTAATATACACGCCTCATTTGCTTATCAGTTAACATTTGAATAGTAAATTTTACTAACATTTTAGCTATTATGTACCCGATCGAAAGGCCATCATTGCCTCCTGGATAAGTTCTTTCTCCTGGCCAAAATATCTGGGTGAAAAATGAAAAAGTCTTAGCTCTTTCACGCTTGCCCTTCGAGCTATAATACCAGCCTCTTTTGCTGTCAAATGATACTTTTTTTGTGCCATATCTTTGTCCTTATCTAAAAAGGCTGCCTCAATAAAGAGGGTGCTTGAATCCTTGGCTAAATCAACAGCTTTTGTTATATTTTCAGGGCTTCCAATCATATCGGCAATGTAAGTAATTTTTTGTCCTGGTGAGATCATGGCAATTTTTTCTTTCAGATCGCTAAGAGTAAAATCTTTCTTGAGTATTCTGTTGTCTTTATCCTTCCAAACTACCTTAAAATTTTGTGCTGAATTGCCTTCTTCATAGACTGCCTTCTTGAACTCTCTCAGCCAGGGTCCAACCTCTAATCCAAGTTCCTTTAGTCCCTCTTTAATTATATTGATAGAAAAATTCTCTTTGAGTGTTAGCCCAATACAGTCTATTTTGTGATCCAGGATAACAGCATTAACTGAAAAATGTTCCTCAGAAAGCAAATTCCCTGTAAATGGAAACTGCTGAGGCTCTCCGGCAGGCTTAAACCTATCTCTGCTATTATATCTTTGCTTAAGTATCTTTTCTTTTTTTATCTCTGTCACATATATAGAAAGGGTGTTTTCATAGTTCTCTATAAGATTCCAGGTGTATGAGCTGAGTTTAGCTTCCACTTTTTGGATAAAATCCGATGGACCAAATAGATAAATTTCCTTATCTCGTCCAAGGAGAAGGCGAAGAAGGGCATCAAAGCCTATAAAATGATCCATATGGGTATGTGTAACAAAAACATGGCTAATCTTAAAAATATCCCTGGCAGACAGTTTTGATAAATCTCCTAAGTCAAACAGCAACGCCCTCTTTTCAAAAAGGAAAGGGATAAAAAGCCCGGGATCTGAAAACGAGTCATTTATCAATCTTGGATGAAAAGATGGTTTCATAGTTATTTCCCCTTGAAGAAACGTTGCATATCTGTTAATTTCTTTCAATGAAAAAAAATAAAACTTTAGCGGTTTTTAAACTATGGCGAAAAAGAGGGTAACCAGAAAAGAACTCCTTAAAAAGGATGATGAATTTATTAGCCTTTCCACCAGATTTTTTCAGTACGTTTCTGCTCATGGGAAACAAATTCAATACCTGACTGTAGGTATAATGATTATTATTGGCATTGTTATTGGCATTAGTCTTTATTTCAAGCATTTAAACAAAAAGGCCCTTGCTGCCTATAACCTTGCCTACAACAATTTGGTGTCAGAATCTTCCTCTGACACAAGCGCAGATACTATTAAAAAATCGATCGAGGAGCTTGATAGCCTCATAAAAAAATATGGCTGGACAAAGATGGCTACTCTGGCCATCCCCCAATTAGCCTACCTAAAATTTGGTCAGGGTCAATATGATGAGGCTATATCACTCTATCAAACGTATCTAAAAAAAGACAAATCTGCCTCTGTTTACCATTTAATGACCCATTTTGGCCTAGCCGCTGCATACGAAGCCAAAGGTGAGCATCAATCAGCCATAAGACATCTTCAAAAGATAATTAATGACGAGAATAATTTTCTCAAAGAAGAGGCTATGTTTTCTCTTGGCAGGCTCTATGCATTGAGCGGCCAGCAAGAAATGTCAAAGGAAACCTTTAAAGACTTTATAAATCAGTTCAAGGAATCACCTCTGGTTCCACTGGCAAAGGCAAATTTAACAAAATAAGTAACTAATCAGGTATCTTGCCACAAAGGCTCTAAGGCACTAAGATTATAGAATTATTCTTTATAAT
>QMLT01000312.1 GCA_003646875.1 Deltaproteobacteria bacterium | reverse complement strand
GTGCATCAGTTATAGGGCATGAGACAAAAAAAGACATACCCATGCTCCTTAAATGCAGCATTTTTAAGCTGCTGCCCCAACTTATTGAGAAGTTACCAAAAAAGTACGCACATAGCGTTTAACTTTATTTGAGGTATACAAGAATGTCTAATGTCGTTGTTGTTGGCACACAGTGGGGTGATGAAGGAAAAGGAAAGGTTGTTGATCTTCTCAGCGCTCAGGTAACCAAGGTAGTCAGATTTCAAGGGGGCAATAACGCCGGACATACGCTTGTGGTGGATGGTAAGAAATCTATTTTTCATGTTATACCTTCCGGAATATTTCATCCAGATACAAGATGCCTTATTGGCAATGGAGTGGTAGTTGACCCTGAGGTTTTTTTAGAGGAGATAAAAGGACTTTTTGATAAAGGAATAGCTATTAATCCCAAAAGATTAGGTGTAAGCGGAAGGGCACACCTCATTATGCCTTACCATAAGGCCATTGATATAGCCCGTGAAAAGGCAAAAGGCGCCTCCAGGATTGGAACAACTGGAAGGGGTATTGGGCCATGTTATGAGGATAAGGTGGCCAGAGCGGGAATAAGAGTAATTGATTTAACAGATCCGGATATATTAAAGCAGAAAATTAAGGCAAACCTAAAAGAAAAAAATTTTTATCTCGCCAATCTTTTTGGCGCCGAACCCCTGGAATATCAGCCTATTGTAGAGAGATACCTTTCAATAGCACATGAGCTTTCCCCATTTATTGCTGATGTCTCCACTGAATTAGATGAGGCAATCAGGAGGAATGAAAGCATCCTTTTTGAAGGAGCTCAGGGAACACAATTAGATATTGACCACGGGACCTATCCTTATGTTACCTCTTCCAATCCTGTGGCAGCAAATGCATGTATAGGTGCAGGCATAGGTCCGAAGAGCTTGGACAGCATTGTTGGTATTGTAAAGGCATATACAACTCGCGTCGGCGCTGGTCCATTTGTGACTGAGCTCGTTGATGAGACCGGTAATTACCTTCAAGAAAAAGGGCAAGAATTTGGTGCTACCACGGGCCGGCCACGCAGGTGTGGCTGGTTGGATCTGGTTGTCGTCAGATATTCAGCCCGCATAAATGGGCTGACCCACCTGGCAATAACAAAGCTTGATATATTAACAGGTTTGGATCCGGTTAATCTATGTGTAGGATATGAGTATAAGGGAAAGAGGCTTGAAAATATCCCGGCTCAACTGTCTATCCTTGACAAATGTAGCCCTGTGTATGATGCGATGGATGGATGGCAGGAGGATATCTCTGGGGCGAGGACCTTTAAAGATCTACCAAATAATGCTCAGGCCTATGTAAAAAGGATTGAGGACTTTGTCGATGTTCCAGTTTCAATTATATCTGTTGGCTCAGGGCGGAATGAGACGATCGTGCGTAAAAATCCATTTGACACTATTCCTTAAAGTTAATGACCTTTCCTGGTAGGTGGCGCGATAATAAATGTTATTACTACTACTATGGCAAAGGCGGTGTATATTATTGTAAACACCCACCTAGGTGCATTATAAAAGAGAAGTGAGTCCACAATAACGCCGATAAAGGAAACCTTCTCTTCAGAAAGATTAGAGGCATACCTAAGCTTAAATTCAAGCACAGTTAAAGGACAATTTACCCCTAATAATGCCTCACAAGCAACCCCAACAATAGCCAGCAAGTGCGTGATGCGAAAGGGAAGGTTTCTTATCCATTTCCACCTAAAAATGATGCCTACAATAATAAGGATGAAACCCAGGATAACATAGATAACGTATCCAAGATGAATGATAGCGATGATATCAGCTAAAAGCAGATTATACATGATAAACAGATAGTTTTCAGGAAAGTCGGCAGGTTATTCTCAATTAATTCTATGAGATTGTAACACATGGCATTGCTGTTGACAAAAAACCTTCCTGATATGACCTTTTTCAGATAAAACCAGCTTATTAAATAGGTTTCTATTTAGGTTTTTGAAGCGGTTTAAGGATTTGAGCTTGACTAATCATAAAATTTCTGTTAACGCCAAATTATGGTATGTATTAAAGGCTCGTAACCTTTAATATTTATAAACATAAACAGAAGAAAGGAGGAATTATGGGAGCTTTACTTATTATGGTTGTAGCATTAGTTGGGTTCATTGTTATGTACCAGCTTTACGGCAAGTTTATTGGAAAGAAGATTTTTGCCATATCTGCTGCCGCTAAAGTACCTTCCGTAGAGCTTGAAGATGGCGTTGATTATGTGCCTACCAGAAAAGAGATTATTTTTGGTCATCACTTCACCTCAATCGCAGGCACAGGACCAATTGTAGGGCCTGCAATTGCCATTATCTGGGGCTGGGTTCCGGCGATGATATGGATCTTTGTTGGCAGTGTAATGATGGGCGCGGTTCACGACTTTGGCTCTTTAATTATTTCCATGAGAAATCAGGGGAAGTCAATTGCGGAGTTCACTGCTAAATATATTAATACCCGCACCAAGATTTTCTTTTTCCTGATTGTCTTTTTAGAGTTGTGGGTTGTTATTGCTATCTTTGGGTTGGTGATCGCCGTTATCTTCCATATGTATCCGGCAGCGGTCTTCCCTGTCTGGCTGGAGGTAGCTATAGCTCTATATCTGGGCCATCTGATTTATAAAAAGGGCAAGGGTGCAATGGCCTGGTCGATTTATGCGGTGATTATGATGTATATTACAGTGATCATTGGCTATTTTTTACCGCTTAAAATGCCTGCTATCTGGGGAATCCCTCCCACCGGGGTATGGACAATCATCCTCCTGGTCTATGCCTATATTGCCTCTACCCTGCCGGTTACCACATTGCTTCAACCCCGTGATTTTATCAATTCACACCAATTAGTTATTGCAATGGCGCTTTTGGTCCTGGGTGTCTTCTTTGCTGCCTTTGGAGGCAACCTTCATGTGGTGGCGCCTGCGGTGCAGGTCAGCCCTGCGAAAGCCCCTTCTATGTGGCCATTTTTATTTATCACGATCGCCTGCGGTGCTATCTCTGGATTTCATTCCCTGGTATCTTCTGGGACCTCTTCGAAACAGGTGCGTACTGAAGAAGACTCAGTTTTTGTGGGCTATGGTTCAATGTTAATGGAAGGAACCGTGGCTACTTTGGTTGTTATG
>QMLT01000311.1 GCA_003646875.1 Deltaproteobacteria bacterium | reverse complement strand
CCTTTCAAAATGAGGTATCCGGCTAGATAGCACGTGATCCAAAACACAACACCAAATAAAAATAAAGGAAAACGGAATGCTTCTTCAGAGAGGAATTGTCCAAAGATTAATGCCCCAGCGGCAATGTTGCCCAAGGTGCCAAGTTTATCTGAGATAAATTTTCTCTGATTTTAATTCATAATTATATTGAGGATTGTATAGAATTTTCTTGGACAAATCAACTAAAAAACATGAACACGATACATAAACAAATGGCAGCAATCAACGGACAACCCCGCCTGCCACTGCGAGGCACGAGCGGGCAGGGGTTAACAATGAACGGTGAACGAAAAACTGTGAACGGTCAACGTCCCTTTATCCCTTATGCCCATCAATGGATAGAAGAAGAAGATATTCAGGCTGTGATAGAGGTCCTGCGCTCCGATTGGCTAACTACAGGACCAAAGGTGGCCGAGTTCGAGAAAGCTCTTGCGGATTTCGTAGGCGCTAAAGAGGCGATAGCTGTAAATAGTGGAACAGCAGCCCTTCATGCAGCAATGTATGCTATTGGCATTGGCCCCGGGGATGAGGTTATCCTGCCTCCAATGACATTCGTTGCCACGGCAAATGCTGTGGTATTCCAGGGAGGAACACCGATTTTTGCAGACGTCGATCCAGATACACTACTCATTGATCCTACTGAGGTGGAGGCGAAAATTACCCCCAAAACAAAGGCTATCATTGCGGTCGACTACGCTGGGCAACCCTGCGATTATGATGCCCTGCAAGCCATCGCCAAACACCACGGCTTGTTTCTTATTGCTGATGCCTGCCATTCGCTTGGGGCGGAGTATAAGGGGAAAAAGACCGGCACCCTGGCTGATCTTAGCGTGTTCAGCTTTCATCCTGTAAAACACATCACTACAGGTGAAGGAGGAATGGTGATTACTGCCGATCCGGGATTGGCCGATCGCATGATGATGTTCAGAAATCACGGAATCACACGAAATCCCGAAATGTTCACCGTTCACCGTTCACCGTTCACCGACAAGCAACCACAGTCAACAGTCTACCCCGCCCGCCACTGCGAGGCACGAGCGGGCAGGAGACAACGGACAACGATTTTCAACGGTCAACGGTCAACGTATAACGTCTCCCTGGTATTACGAAATGCAGGATATCGGCTACAATTATCGCATCACTGATATTCAATGCGCCCTTGGTATTTCCCAGTTGCGGAAGCTGCCAAAATTTTTAAAACGAAGACAAGAGATCGCTACCAAATACGATGAAGCCCTGGCCGATGTACCTGGTATCGAGCCCCTTGGCCTCCGCTCCGATGTCTTGTCCGCCAAGCATTTCGCCAAACACCAAACGACAAGTGATATACACTCTTCTTCTGACGCCATGCGCCATGTTTACCCCGTGGAATCCTTGCCCAATGGAATACGAAGTCCATTCCATCGGGGCGAAGGCCATTCCACTGGGGCTCCAAGCTCCCTGCGCTCCTCTCATACCTATCATCTTTATGTGATCAGGATTGATTCAAACATTTTGAGAATTGACAGAACAGCGCTTTTTACCAAACTGCGGGAAAAGGACATAGGCGTAAATGTCCATTACATTCCAGTACATCTGCATCCATTTTACAGGGAGAATTTCAATACCGGCCGGGGACTGTGCTCCGTCGCAGAAGCAGTCTATGAGCAAATCATATCGTTGCCGATGTTTCCACATATGAGTGACCATCAGGTGGAAATAGTGATTTCGACATTAGAAAAAATTGTTCGGAGTAATTTAAAATGAGCGTAAGTTTTGTGGCAGAAGTATCCAGTAATCATAACCAGGATTTAAACCGATGTTTAACTTTCATAGATAAATCTGCGGAAATAGGTTGTGATGCTGTGAAATTTCAGCTTTTTAAGATCGAAGAACTATTTGCGCCTGAAATCCTGTCAAAAAGTGAAGAACATCGTCAGCGCAAGATGTGGGAGTTGCCGATTGCATTTTTGCCAGAACTTGCGAGTAGGTGCAGAGAAAAGAATATTGAGTTCGGATGTACTCCATTTTATCCTGATGCTGTTGACGAATTGTATCAATATGTGGATTTTTACAAAGTCGCTTCATATGAACTCCTTTGGAATGATCTTTTAATAGCCTGCGCGAGGAGCAGAAAGCCGGTTATTCTTTCAACAGGCATGGCTACAATAGATGAGGTAAAATCAGCGGTAAATATTCTCATTGAATCCGGCTGCAAAAATCTGACATTACTCCACTGCGTATCCGGCTACCCCACACCAGTAAGCGAATGCAACCTCGCCGCCATCGAAACCATGCGTAATAAGCGCAAAACTCAAAACTCAAAACTCAAAACTCACTTCGGTTGGTCCGATCACAGCGTAAACCCTGGAGTTATCTACCGTGCAATCCACCGCTGGGACGCGGATATGATTGAATTCCACCTTGATCTGGACGGCACAGGCGAGGAGTATAAAACCGGTCATTGCTGGTTGCCTGACCAGATAAAAACAGTGATTGAAACCGTGCGAGCTGGTTTTAATGCCGACGGCACAGGCAAAAAAGTGCCGGCATCGTCAGAACTATCAGACCGCGACTGGCGCGCCGATCCGAAGGATGGTTTAAGACCTATGAAAGATTTAAGAGGTACTTTCAAAAAATGAAAAAAACTGCAATAGCAATTATACAAGCAAGGATGTCTTCATCCAGACTGCCTGGCAAAGTCTTAAAGCCATTGGCCGGTAAGGCGATGATATGGCATATATATCAGCGTGCCTTAGAATGCAAACTTGTCGACAAGGTTATCATAGCTACGTCAACCGAAACGTCAGATGATCCTCTTGCTGTTTTCTGTGAGAAAAATAAACTTAATGTTTTTAGAGGAGATTTGAATAATGTTTTAAGTCGGTTTTTAGAAGTATTAAAAAAATATCCGCATTCTTATTTTGCACGGATCACCGGTGATTGTCCATTGATCTGTCCAGCCTTTATTGATCAGCAAATAACGGCGCTATATAAGTTTAATGGTGATGTGATATGGTCAAAGCGTTCGTGTTCCAGTCTTGAGGGGCAGGGTGTACATTCGTCACGATCTCTGTTCTATATCAATGAAAAATCAATGGATCTCGAAGATTTTGAACATGTAGGGTCTAAATACCT
>QMLT01000310.1 GCA_003646875.1 Deltaproteobacteria bacterium | reverse complement strand
TTGGTATCCTCTTCTACCTTTGTCAATCGCCCTTTATGATAGTAATACCAGGTATCTACCCTGCCATCCTGATTATTGTCTTTTTCTGCCAGATAAGCCTCTTCAGCCTGATTATAAAACCAGGTGATATTCAGACGACCGGCGCCACCATTGTCTTCTTCGCTTTTGACGAGTTTCCCTTCAGCATTGTAATATTCCCTTAGATCCAGGTTCCCATCACTGTCTTCATCGATCTCTTTGAGCCTTAAGATGCCCTCTTTATAGCAATAGCGACCCTCATTTTTGCCGTCCCCATCAACATCCAGCTCCATCACCATGGACCATTTTGGTCTGTTGAACCACTGTGTTATCTCAAACCTGCCGTCATTGTCTTTGTCCCTAATGAGTTTGTATTTTTTTCCATCCCTATAAAAGACCCTTAAATTAACCTTTCCATTTCCATTTTCATCCCTCTCTATTCGAACTAACTGCGCATCCTTGAAATACTCCCATGTATCTGTTTTTCCATTCAGGTTGGTATCGCTTTCTACCTTGCTTTTGGCGCCATTTCGGTCAAAAAAGAGCTTAAGATCGGCCTTTCCATCTCTATTTCTGTCTTGGGTCTGCAAATTGGGTTTCCCTTTATCAAAAAAGGTGGCTGTCTCCATAAATCCATCACCATCTGCATCATATATGACTTTGACAGGCTCTCCTTTCAGAAAGGTCCTGATTCGGTCAATCCGCCCCGTGTGCCTTGTGTCCTCCTCGATCTTTTCAGCGATGCCTGCGGCATCGAAATAGATGAAAAAATCTTTTTCCCCATCAAAGTTGGTGTCTTTTTCCTGATAGAATGGTTTTCCATCCCTGAAATGGGTCATGACGTCGAAGCTGCCATTCCTATTTGTATCTTTTTTTTGTCCAATGGGCTTTCCATCCTTAAATTGCGTAATGATCTCAAAGCGCCCATCGTGATCCAGATCCTTTTTCTGTTCAAAAAGCGCTCCCTTGCGATAAATACGAACAACTTCCATCTTTCCGTCTCTGTCCAGGTCATGGTGACTTTCCTTTGGAAGGCCATCCTTGTCATAGAAGATTATCCTTTCCACCCTTCCATCACCGTCTTCATCTATGCGTCGTTCAAGGTGTTTGTCATCTCGATAGGTTTGCCAGACATTCTCCTTGCCATCGCCATCAGTATCCTTTGTGAAACAAGAAAGCCTTCCCTCTTTAAAATGGTAAATGCTGTCAAACAGGCCATCTCCTGTGGTGTCTTTTTCGATCTTTAAGGGGCGTTCTTTCTCATCAAAGTAGATTATCTGGTCTATCCTGCCTGAGTTATTAGAATCTTTTTCATGCCTGATTTTTTTCCCTGATTTCAAATAATCCCAGGTATCAATAATTCCATCATGATCTGTATCTATCTCGACCCGGATCAATTCTTCATCCAGGTAATACTGGAACTTGTCCATTACCCTGTCTGCATTGCTGTCTACCTCCAGTTTTGTGATCTTTCCATCTTTATCAAGGTGGGCAATCTGGTCTATCTTTCCATCCTTGTTGGCATCCCTTTTTAAAATCTTTTCCTTTGCCAGGGCTGATACAGGCAAAAAGAGAAAGATTAGTGAAATCATGATAAGAAGATGACTTAAAACCTTCATAATTTCCTTTTTTGGCATTCAAAAAAAGCCACGGAGATAATTTGCCCTGTTTTCTTTCAGAGCAAAAGACCTCCGTGGCCTTTTTTTACACTTACTGTTATTCTATTTTGACTTTACTATATTCTGAAAATCTGGCCTTCGATAGCCGGAATAACCTTCGATCTTTCTGATCAAATCTTTCTTTTTTTCAAGACTGTATAGCGATTCAAAAAGTGGCTGTCAAGAGAAATCTTCCGCTTTCTTTGAGAAATCCCAAAAAGAATCGTTGACAATACTATACAATAATGTATATTATTGTAAATAATTTCTATTAAGGCCAGACAAAGGGATTGGCCGCGAACACATGAATCCTCCAAATCTGTCTTATATCTCTTGCAAGCTTTGAGAGGCTTTCAGAACGAGGATGGTCATGCATAACGAGAGAAGAACCAGAAAGTCGGAATTGCTGCAGTTGATTTTACTGGACAAAATTTACGCTCAATCCGGATCAGAACGTGTTATCTTTCAGGGTGGAACGGCTCTGAGATGGGTCTATGGTGGGATGAGACTTTCGGAAGATCTTGATTTTGTAACCAACTCGCCTAAGGAAGATATTGAAAAGATCCTGGACGGGACTTTTCAAAAGGCTCAAATTGCATGTATTGCACAATTTGGCCCTGGACAGTGGGAGGTTAAAATCACAGGCAAACGAAAGGAGGCAATCAAGCTGTTTTGCATATATCGGCCGGAAACTGAGCGTAGTAGAATTGCTGTAAAATTAGAGTTTGAATTTCTAAAGGCAGACTACCAACCGCAGTTTGGAAGATTCATTTTAAGAGAACTACCGTTGGTGGCTGCTCTTGTTACTGCTGGAAAACTGCTAATGTCTTATTCGAGCAGTATCATCCTGGTAGAAACACCTGAAGAGATATTGTCTGATAAAATTAGAGCACTGTACGAAAGAACATATATCAAAGGGAGGGATATTTACGATATCTGGTGGATGAAAAGCCAACTAAAGGTATCCCCGGACTGGGGGAAAGTCAAAGAGAAACTGGATATGTATCAAACCCTCTTTGTCCCGTCCAGAAAAGCAGATTACTTTCAAGAAGAAGAGTCAGCTTCGTCCATCATTGAGGCATTAAAAAGAGATCTGCCCCGGTTTTTACCTCAAAACATTCTCTCTGTGTATGAAGAAGAGGATTTTAACCGTTTCATAACAACACTCCACGAGGTTACGTCTGAGCTTTTGGATCAGGGCATGAGAAAATTCCTTAGAGATTATGAAGGAAGAAAAAGAAACTACTAAACGTTTGAAGCTCCTTGCTCAACTTTTCCGTAAACAGGATGCTGAAAAAGTAACTCGCCATACGGGCATGTTTTTGTCCAGGGCTGTTCAAAAGGGGCTAATCCATCGCCTTAACCGTGGAAATTATATCAATTCTTTTCTTTATGGATTTCCATCAGTTGAGGAAGTGGCGTGTTTTTTAAGACCGCCAGCCTATATTTCCTGTGAATGGGCTTTAAATCATCATGGCGTGAGCCTCCAGTCTCCTACAG
>QMLT01000309.1 GCA_003646875.1 Deltaproteobacteria bacterium | reverse complement strand
CTCTACTTCTGGCTCTTAAAACCCCTTTCAAGGGGATACAAGGCTGTGGTGCCCACGCCAGCCAGGCGTGGTGTAAAAAATTTCTTCCATAACATTACAATGCCCGTTCGAATGGTCAGCTGCCTTTTGCAGGGAAAGGGGCGCGCAGCGAGCGCAGAATTATCCAGGTTTCTGATAAACAGCACTGTGGGAGTCCTTGGATTTGGAAACCCTGCCACAAGGTGGCCTGAATTGGATCCCAGCGAGGAAGATTTAGGCCAGACCCTTGGAAGTTATGGGATCGGCAATGGATTTTACATTGTGTGGCCTATTCTGGGTCCGTCTACCATGCGTGACTCCATAGGGATGGTCGGAGACTGGCTCTTAGATCCTGTCTCATATGTGGAGCCCACGGAGGCCTATGCAGGAGTATGGGCCTTAGAGAATGTAAACGAGACTTCATTTAAGATAGGGGATTACGAATCTCTCAAGGAAGCTGCGATCGACCCTTACGTGGCGTTACGCAATGCCTATATCCAGCATCGGAAAAAGAAGGTGGAAGAATAGGGGATGGCGAGATATTCTATTTGGTGGTCATGGTATATACTCCATCCCAGTTAGCAGGTGGCGGATTTTTTTTGAGAGCAAAACATCGGTCAATATAGACTTGTGCGGCATAGAGATCGGGATCCATGGCCGTAATATTTTCAAAGATATGGATTGCGTTATCCCATTTTCTCCGTTTGTAAAATGTTATCCCCTGATTGAATTGATTAATAACCTCTTCCTGTATGCCAGGGAGATTTTTATCTCCCACAAGGCTGTATATCCTTACCGGCCGTTTTTTTCCCTTGACCCTGACTGAATCAAGCTCCATGCAGGTAAATTCGTTTTTTACCCTCTGAAAGGTAAATTCACTAATTATTATATTCGTCTTGTAGCTTTTATTTACACCTTCAAGCCTGGAGCCAAGATTAACTGAGTCACCCATGACGGTAAAATCAAACCTCTGGGCCGATCCCATATTACCAACCATCATGGGACCGGTGTTTATGCCAATACCAATGTCCATAGGGTGTTTGCCCTCAGCAATCCACTTTTGATTGAGATTTTTCAGCTCCTCTATCATTTCAAGGGCGGAATGACACGCCTTGATGGGATGATCAGGTAAATCAAGGGGCGCGCCGAATATGGCCATGATAGCGTCTCCCATATATTTATCCAGTGTGCCATCATATTTGAAGACGATGTCTGTCATAATCGTAAGATATTCATTTAATAGGTGTACCAACTCTTCGGGTGTTAGCCCTTCAGCAATAGTGGTAAACCCTCTGATATCTGAAAAGAGTACTGAAAGCTCTTTTCTGTCTCCACCCAGTTTTAATTTTTCGGGATGTTTTAACATCTCATTTACCACAGATGAGGAAACGTAATACGTAAAGGCGCCCTTAATTTTTTTTCGCTCCTTTTCTTCGGTTAAATAACGATATACTGTAAGTGAGGTATACACGAGAACAAGGACAAGAAGGGGGTAAATGATGTTGACCCAGATACCCCAATAGATAAAAAGCCAGTAGCCTAACAGTATATATATTACAAATAGCGCAGAGGAAAAAAGTATTCCCTTAAGGGCGCCCACTCGTCGAACAACCAACCCGGTAAATAATCCAATAATAAGAATGGCCAGCACATCGAATATCGTAGTCCACTTGGGTTTCTTTAAAAAATTGTTGGTAATGATATTATTTATGACTGTAGCGTGGATTTCCAGGCCCGGATATTCACCGGAACTTGAAAGTGGGGTGCTCCTTAGATCGTAGATGGCGATGGCAGTGGCTCCTACCATTACGATCTTATCATTAAATGTGCCTTTTGGGATATTACCCCGGATTATATCGCTTATAGAGTAATGCGGAAATGTCTTTTCAGGACCTAAGTAGTTTATGAGCATCTTGCCATCTTCGGCGGTGGGGATAAACCTCTCCCCCATCCTGATTCCTTGAATGCCGTAATCTGCCACTTTGACCATCAATTGTGGTTGGTCAAGATAATTCCAGGCAGACTGGATGGAAAGGGGGGCATAAATATCCCGGCCACATTTGAAAACAAGGGGCATCCACCGGACAACACCATCTTCGTCAGCCACCATATTAAAATAACCCGAGGAATCGGCGGCCTGACTCAATATGCCAATATTGGCTTCAGGAATATAGGCAATATATTCAGCAATAAAAGGGTCTATCTGCATACCCTGCTCTCCGTCGTACATGATTATAGGATATTTGGAATTGTTGATCCTTTGAAGCTGCCTCTCTATATCTTTCTGTTCGATCTCGTAGCTGAGAGCGGCTTTGCTCATATAAAAAAAATGTCCAAGAACTATTTTGGCCTGAGATCTTTTGATTGCATTGGCAAGAATGAGATCGTTGTCTGCTTTGAGTTTGCTCTTCGCGATAAATTCCTTTATTTTATTATCCTTTAACCGCAAAGCCTCAATCTTTTGTTCGAATTGGTCAATGAATTTAAGGTTGCTATTTTCATCCGGCTCAAGAAAGCCAATATCGAATCCTATGACTTTTGCCCCATCATCTGAGAGATAGTCAATGAGACTCGCAATCTTGGATCGTGGCCATGGCCATCTCCCCTCTTTATTGAGACTCTTTTCATCTATAACAGCAAGCACAATGGCATTATCAGGTTTTATAGTCCCTCTGGATTTAAATCTCAGATCCAGGGTCTTGAGTTCAACGATTTTAAGAAATGTTGGTTCTATAAAGATGAAAACAAAAACGATCAGCAATGTAAGATAGATTGTGATAGAGAAGGGATTAATCGAAAACAACAACGTAAATCTTTTATTCATTCATTATTCCTTATATATAAGGTAGCATATTTTTAGCCGTTGTGTTTGATAGAAAACAGGTAAGCGTTCACAGGTCCTCATAACAAATGCTGGTTTTGCCAGATATTTGCCAATGTGCCGCGTAACTTCTCAATAAGTTGGGGCAGCAGCTTAAAAATGCTGCATTTAAGGAGCATGGGTATGTCTTTTTTTGTCTCATGCCCTATAACTAATGCACAGGCAGACCCCCATAAATCTGGACACCAACCGACAAGTCGCATAATAGTAAAATCCACGTTGCACGTGTGTCCCGATTTATGGGGGCACGCTGATGCCCCCTATTTATTAAGGGCATGGAG
>QMLT01000308.1 GCA_003646875.1 Deltaproteobacteria bacterium | reverse complement strand
AATTTATGGGTATGAATATGGGGATGGGGGACCAACTCCTCATCAAGCGCAATCTTCCCATTCGCCATGGCATATATCTTATCTGTGGTTTTAAAGAGAAAATCCAGGTTGTGTGAAATAAAAATGCAAGAAAGGTTCAGTCCTTTTAAGATTTCGGTTATCCTCTCTTCTGTCTCATCATCCAGACCATTAGTAGGTTCGTCGAGCAGAAGAACCTCTGGATCCATGGCAAGGACCGTGGCCAGAGAGACAAGCCTTTTTTCCCCGCCTGAAAGCTTATAGGTTATCCTGTTTTCAAATCCAGTGAGATCAAGCCTCGCAAGGGTTTTTAAGGCAATATCTCTGGCCTTATCTGGCGGCTTCCCCAAATTTAATGGCCCAAAGGCTACATCCTCGAGCACGGTGGGGCTAAACAATTGATCATCAGCGTCCTGAAAAAGGAGCCCGATCTTTTTCCTTGCCTCTCTGAAGTCTTTTTCCTTATGAGCTGGTTTTCCAAAGAGCTCTATTCTGCCCGAAGATGGCCTCAAAAGGCCCATGATGATATGGAAAAGGGTAGTCTTACCACTGCCATTTGGCCCCACCAGACCAATTCTATCACTGCTATGGAGCTGAAAACATAAGTTATCAAGCACAAGTTTATTTCCCGAGTAGGAAAATGATGTGTCTTTTAGATTAATGATTAGGCTATTGTTCTGCATTGTAAAATTACCAATCCTAAAATAGCGCCCAACATCAATGACAGATAGATGATATCCCCTATCTTAATGGAAAATTGAGCTAATATATAATACCTTCCATGAAAACCTCTGCACAGCATTGCCTTGTGGATCCTTTCCGCCCTGTCATAACTTCTGACCAGAAGCATTCCTACAAGATAGGCATAAGCTCTATACGTGTGTAAGTTTGTTCCAGGCATAAAACCTCGTATTCTCATAGCATTTGTGAGTCTCTTATACTCTTGAAAAATGACATGACTGTAGCGGTAAGTAAATAGAAATAGGTGTATTATCTTATCCGGAAAATATAGCTGGCTCATGGCATGGCCAAGTGCAAAGATGGGTGTTGTTGAAAGCAGCGCTATCATAGCTAAAAGGATTGCGTTGCATTTGACAGTAATTTGGCTGGCATATAATACACCGTCTTTTGTTCCGGCTAATGGACCTATGGTAAACCATGCCTCCCCTGTATAGGTAAATGGAAGAAAAACCCAAAGGAAGATAATCATTCCATTCACTAATAAGAGTCGGTGTAAAACCTTTCTGATTGAAAGTTTGCTAAGGATTATAAGGAATACTGAAACACCGAGAGCAGGCAGCAGCGCTAAAAAGTTGCTTGATACAGCCACAACAATAGAATAGAGGATAGCCACAGTTATTTTAACCCTCGGGTCGAGGTTATGAACAAGGGAATTCCCTGTGGAAAACTGCTCTTCAATTATCACGGTTTACCTCACGCTTTTTCCCTCTATTTTTGAAATATATCGCCACACCCATGAGTCCAAAGATATACCCAATGCCGCCTAATATTTCAGTTACAGAAGGCCCTTTAGACCGTGATTCATTCATCATCCTGACGATTGGCCTGAGTTTTCGATCTAGGGAGTCCTCAATAAGCTCCTTGATTTCCTCCTTACTTAAACCAACAGCGATAGGATGGGAAGATCCACCAGCCCTTTTTTTCTCTAAAACACCACCCGCTTCCTTGATCTCTGATTCAGGGATCTTCCATTCTGCTTTATGTCCCATGGCTGCATTGAGGACGATCCTCAGATCAGTTAGTTTTGGAATTTTGAATGAAAATTCCCCTTTGTTATCTGTTTTCCCTTCTAAGAGTTGCGTTCCCCCCTTATCAAAAACAAGAACCTGGGCATTTATGGCCTTTTTCCCATCGCTAAATTTACTCTCAGTGAATACAGTGTCTCCCTCAATCCAGGCAAAGATGATCACCTTGTGGGCCAGGACAGGCAGATTGGTAGAGATTATAAGGATAGATGCGAAGAAAAGGATTAGTAAATACATGGCGCTATTATGTCGCTTTTCCATAGATACCTCCCAAAAGTTCAGGTTTTACCCTATGTAAAAATGCCACACAAAATAGTGTAATAATTCCCTCAATGATCATTACTGGTAGGTGGGCCAATATAATCAGCTTGGCAACTGACATAAATGATTCTTGGGTAAATACCAATGCTATTGCAACAAAGATACCTGAAAATAGCACAGAAAGAAAGCCACAGGCAAAGGCGGCAGTTAAAGATATGAGACTTTTTTCTCGATTTACCAATCTGCTAAAGAGATAATAACAAATTACACCTGGTAGGGCCATAGTGACAGTATTTACTCCAAGAACCGTGATACCCCCAAATTGAAATAGGATTGCCTGAAGGGCCAAGCCCACCAAGATAGAAGGGAAACACATCCAGCCAAGCAAAAGGCCGTTTATGCCATTAATAATAAGATGGACACTGGATGGTCCAATAGGAACATGTATTAATGAGGCCACAAAAAAGGCAGAAGATAGAACCGCCACCAGGGGGATCTTATCAGAGTCCATCTTTTTTAGGCCAACTGAGATCCCGGCAGCGGCCAGGACCGCACCCGTGATGAGCACGGGTGCGGATAATACTCCCTCAGAGATATGCATTTTCTTTCACCTGCTTTTTGTTAATACTTTGATCCCTTTTCGATCTTTTCTTTCAGCGACTTAATTTTTTGTTCGAACTCATAATTGGACATTTCCTGGACCGTCTTTCTCCTAAAAAAGCCACGAAGATAATTTGCCCTGATTCCTCTTAGAGCAAAAGACCTCCGTGGCCTTTTTTTCTTAACGTTATTCTGTTTTTACTTTAATTTAGTTCGATAGCAGAAATGATCTTCCTGATCAAATATTTCTTTTTGTCCCAGGTTGTATAGCGATTCAAAAAGGGCCTGTCAAGAAAAACTCCAAAAAAAGATTGTTAGAACCAAAATGATTATGCCTTCAAAATAGTATCTTTGGGAAAATAATTATTAGCAATACCCCTCTGGGTCCAAAATTCTATAGGTCTGAGACCTTTTTATTCACTATAGTTAAAAGAAAGGATCACACCATCAACGATAATATAAAGAAGGATAGAGATAGCCCCTTTCTTCCTTCTTTGGGTACCAGAGGTGAATCTTTTCAATGATGATAAAGGATAAGTATATT
>QMLT01000307.1 GCA_003646875.1 Deltaproteobacteria bacterium | reverse complement strand
GTGTATACATTAAAGGAATCTCTCTTCGCCAGCGTCGCCGACTGTGTTTTCAGGGACAAGAGCATGGTATTGACAAATCGGAAGGCGGAGAGCTTTGATTCATATTCACTTTTTCTGTCCTCAACTAAATCAACCCTCTGGTGCTCGATCTCTATCAACTGGTCTATCATACTCCGCCAGTCGAAGCCACTGACCAGCCCGCTCACGAGATTGGTGCTCATGGACATAGTCTTTTCCCTTTTAATTACCGCAGAAACATGCTCGGCAAAGTATTCCTGCTCTTTAGTTATATGTTTTGTTTATCGGAAAAATTTGCCTAAAACTTGAGGATTTTCATCTATGTACAATAGAATTAGCAATATATTTGCCATTTCGGATTTCCAACAAAAAAACCCCGCTCCTGAAAAGAAGCGGGGCTCCTATTTGGAATTAAATAGTTCTTTTAACGAAATGTCGCCCTATCAAATTCTTTTGGCGGTAAATCGATCTCTAAAACGGTTAACCAAAAATTTAGGGCGCGTTTGAACCACAACCCTCTTCTTGGCTCCTTAATAACCTGTTTTAAATCATCTTCGGAATAATTCTCATACAGCCATTTCACTCCTTGCCAATCCCCATAATTCAGGACCTGTGTAATAATGAAATTTTTATGACGATCCAGATCAAGTTTAGTCAAATCATATGACCAGAAGCATCTCAGAATGTGATCAGGAATCGTTTCAGGTTTAATCATTTTATCCTATCTGCTCTTTTTTGTATTCAGTAACCACTTCAATTAAATAATTTTTAACGTCATCCCAAACAGGCAGCCCATCAAATACTCCTTCTCTTGACCCGGGAGGTTCGTTTTCAGCGTCTTTAAAATAGGTGAGGGCCTGCAAGGCAAGATATGGGTTAAAAATGCCAGGATATTTTTCCTCAGAATAAAAAAAAATTATTTCTAACCCAAATCGCTGTATCAAATAATAGATATCGATAAAATCTCTCTTCGTTCCTCTTTGAATGATGGCAATGAGTTTCATTGCAGAAATATCTTCCAGGGATAAGAGAAAGAGATGTTTAGCGTGAACAAATGGACGGATTACCTGATGCTCATAATGGAAAAGGTTTACCTGAATCCCTTCGGTATCCAGAATTAATGTGCCTTCATTCATTTGAATAACGGAGATATCCCTTATAAATTTCTGGAATTGCCTCAATACATCCTCTGGCTTAAATGCCTTACTGTCATAAAAGTCGAAATCAATTGAACTTCGATGCCCTATCTGCAAAGCAAGCGCCGTGCCTCCAGCAAGGTAAACCTGCCTTTGCTTTAAAAATCCCAGACGAGGTAAAATCTCTCTTTGTTTATTGCTCAGAATGTTATAGTAAATCTTTGATTCCATAACATAATCCAGAACGTCTCGGAATTCCTACAACTTATTGAAATTATAATTCTTTTTATCTGGTGCCATCGATATAGCGCGAAGCGATTATATATATCTTTTTACCCAATTTCCGCATCATTAACAAGCAAAAATCAAAAAAAACCCCGCTCCTGAAAAGAAGCGGGGTTTTTTTAAGGTTTAACTTTAAGGAGTAAAAATGGGTTGTCATTTCCATTTTGCACGGTATAATGAGAGTATGATTCCAAGAATAATCGATATTCCTTTTAAAAGAAAGAGTGTTTTTTTGTTCGGTCCAAGGCAGGTGGGCAAGAGTACACTGGTTAAGCATCTGATTGCTGATATGGATTACCTTGAGATTGATCTTTTGAAAGGTGATACCATTTTAAAATACAAAAAAAATCCGGGCCTCCTTATAATTGAAATAGAATTTTTAGCAAAGACTAAAGACAGGTTCTTTGTATTTATAGACGAGATACAAAAATGCCCTGAGCTCTTGAATGATGTGCATTATCTTATTGAAAAATTTAGAGGAAGGGTCTTTTTTGTCTTAACAGGGTCAAGCGCACGAAAGCTGAAAAGAGCATCCGTGAATATGCTGGCTGGAAGGGCATGGCAATTTTTCCTGTTTCCATTCACTCATGTTGAGCTTGGCGAAAGATTCAATCTCGATGATATCCTGCTCCGAGGGGCGCTCCCGCCTGTAATCGATGAGTCTCTTGAAGATGCGTTTCGGACATTGACAGCTTATGCGCAGACTTATCTTAAAGAGGAAATTTTTGACGAAGCGATGGTTAGAAATATTGGAGCATTCAGCCGGTTTTTGGACATGGCAGCCGACCAGAGTGGAAAGATTGTCAACTTTTCGACCATAGCACGGGAAAGCGGGGTGAGCGCCAAAACCATAAAAGGTTACTACCAGATACTTGAAGATACGTTGATTGCCATAAAACTGGAACCATATCTGAAAAGCGCCCGAAAAAGGCTCACCATGCATCCGAAATACTATCTGTTTGATATTGGTGTTCTCAATGCGATAAATGGAAGAACATCCATGCCTTCTGTTAAAGGGACAACTGTATATGGAATGCGCTTTGAACATTTTATCGTACTGGAGACCTACCGTCTGATCTGTTATGCTGACAAACCCTTTCGAGTCTTTCACTGGAGATCCTCACATGGGGCAGAGGTGGACCTAATTGTAGAGGTGGGCGATGACTTATGGGCAATTGAAATCAAGTCTTCACCGATAGTCGGATCAGGCGTTCTCAAGGGGCTGAGATCGTTTATGGAAGATCATCCCAACGTCAGACCTTTGTGCGTTTCTACGTGCGATAGGCCATACATGGCAGGAGATATCCCTGTAATCCCCTGGAAAATGTTATTCAGGGAAGAGTATTTGAATTTAGTTTAGAGAAGACAAAGATGCCATCCGCAGGACAAAAGCCTGTGCCAGTATGTGTGTGTCAAGCGACCCCCCCCATTTATCGGGAGAGAGCGGGCGGCTAAAATAAAAAAACCCCGCTCCTGAAAAGAAGCGGGGTTTGGTTTAAGGTTAGCTTTACAGCTCTATGCTCTATGCTTTTATCCAAACAGCGCCAGCACCTGCTGCGGCGCCATATTCGCCTGGGCGAGCATGGCAGTGCCGGCCTGGAGCAGGATCTGATTCTTGGTAAAGCTCGTCATCTCCATGGCCATATCCACATCTCGAATGACTGACTCAGCGGCCTGCGTGTTCTCAATGGTTGTTGCCAGGTTCGCAGATGCATAAGCCAACCGGTTCATGTAAGCGCCGATATCTCCTCTGGAGC
>QMLT01000306.1 GCA_003646875.1 Deltaproteobacteria bacterium | reverse complement strand
GGTACCCCCTGTGTCCAGCAAAAAATGTGGGACATGGTCAGCTCAAGGGGGAGGGAGTTGCTTTAATGATTTCAATCAATTAATTCCCTCTCCCCTGGCGGGAGAGGGACAGGGAGAGGGGGCTTCCGCTATTTATTGAGCTATTACCTAGAACCTAAGAATTAGGAGTAACTGGCACCACATTTTCCTTCATAAATGAATTGACCTGAAGATACTTTAGTGGTAGCTTTTGACAAAACATAGGGCTGAAAGAGGTGTGAAAGATGAAGGTATCTTCTGTTGAAGAGATGAGAAATCTTGATAGAGAGGCTATAGAAAAATTCAAGATCCCTGATGCAATTCTTATGGAAAACGCAGGTCAGGCTGTATATTTTGTGATTCGTAATGAATTTGGCATAAAGGGGAAACGATTCATTATCGTTTGTGGTATTGGCAATAATGGTGGTGATGGTTTCGTTGTTGCGAGAAAGCTTCTGTCAAATGGCGGAATCGTTACCGTATTTCTTATGGGAGACAGTGAAAAATTAGCAGGGTGTGCAAAAGTCAATTTTGACATACTATCCACTCTTCCCATCCAGCTTGAGAGGCTTACCTCTGTGGAACAGATAACATCCCCTCTCCTTTACTGCGATGCGGTTGTGGACGCAATATTTGGAACTGGCCTTACAAGGGATGTAGGTGGGGTATACAAAGAGGTGATTGAGCTTGTCAACGAGAGCAAAAAAACGGTATTCAGTGTTGATATCCCCTCTGGAGTAAATGGTGACAATGGCCAGATCATGGGGTCTGCTGTTAGGGCAGATTACACCGTAACATTTGGCCTACCGAAGTTGGGAAATTTACTTTTCCCTGGTTTTGATCTCTGTGGCAGACTTCATGTTACCCATATCTCTTTCCCCCCTTCCCTCTATAATACAGATAAAATAAAGGTAGAAACAAATGATCCCTTACCAATTCCAGAAAGGGAAGAGGACACCCACAAGGGTAGTTATGGAAAGGTGCTTTTTATTGCAGGTTCCTCACAGTACCTTGGCGCCCCCTATTTTTCAGCCCTTTCTTTTCTTAAGGCCGGCGGCGGGCTTGCATATCTGGCTGCCCCTGAGTCAATAACCAATTTTCTGGCCAACAAAGGAAGTGAGATCGTTTTTGCGCCACAGATGGAAACAGATAAAGGAAGCCTATCTATCAAGGCAAAGGATCAGCTTGTGGAATTTTCAGATAGGGTTGATATGGTTGTTATGGGGCCGGGATTATCGTTACATGATGAAACCCAGGAATTAGTAAGGAAACTCGCAGCAGTGATCAAAAAACCTCTTATAATAGATGGCGATGGCATTACAGCCATTTCCAAGGATATAGGTATAATAAAAAAAAGGAAAGAGGTGACAATTCTGACCCCCCATTTTGGCGAGATGTCAAGGATTACAAGAACAGATATAAGAGAAATCCAAAAAAATAAGGCGCCGATATTATGTAAAACATGCAGGGAATTGAATGCTACTTTAATATTAAAGGGCGCCCATACACTAATCGGCTATCCTGATGAGCATATCTATATTAATCTGAGCGGAAACCCCGGTATGGCCACTGCTGGTAGCGGAGATGTCCTGGTCGGCGCCATTGCGGCCATGTTTGGCATAGGATTCTTAATTCAGGAAAGCGCCAGGATGGGTGTATTTATTCATGGTCTGGCCGGAGACCTTGCAATGAGAGATATAGGAGAAAACGGAATAATAGCCGGAGACATCATGAACTATCTGCCTGAAGCGATAAGCTATTGCCAGGAACATTTTGAAGATATCATAAAAAATATCTATGAAAACATCTACATCGTTTAAGGTAACAAACTACCAATGCTTAATGACATAGCCAATAGATATCCATTTCTCGATAGATACGGCAAATCCTTAAACCTCGACCGATCCACAGCTTTAGATCAGTATGGTAAAAAGCACAGCTCCCCTTTCATTGATTTGACATCAGTCGTGATCATTTCCGCAGAAAGGGGAAACGATACCAAACGGTGTGTGGAATCGATTTTTCAAAACACGCCAGAGCCGTTTGAGATAATCCTGAGCGATGTCGGCTCAAGCAGAGAAACTCTAAAGATAATCATGGCCCTGGAAGATACGCACAAAAATGTGCATGTCATATACAACAAACAAAGTGCTGGCACAACAGGTCAGCGAAATCAGGGCATTTACTTGTCAAGGGGAGAATACCTCGTCCTGATGGACAATGATGTGCTCGTACTGCCAGGATGGTTGAAACATCTAAAGGCGATCGCAGCAAAGGATGAAAGAATCGGACTGGTGGGAGCAAAGCTTCTAAAACCAGAAATAGATAATGTCTACTACTGTGGCTGTCATACTATAACGCTGGAAAAAGAGGGAAAAGTATATGGTATCGGTCTCACCAAATCCGGCCAGATGGCAAATCTCCACAGATATGATTCTTTTGTTATGAGAGGGGGAGAGGTGCCATGGTATACCACGACAGCCCTATTAGCAAAACGAAAGGTGCTGTTCGAGCTTGGAGGCTTTGATGATATGGTGGATGGCAAAGGAATATTTATCGCAAATGAGGACAAGGATCTATCTCTGAACATCAGGAAAACAGGGTATAAAATTTACTATTGCCCCGACTCTGAAGCTATCCATAATCATGACTACTCAAAGGTGGACAGAAAAGACGCCTACCACAGAACATACCGCCTCAGGATGGAACAGATAGTTAGGGATACAGAGTACTTTTTAAATAAGTGGGGAATCACCTATCTCATAGAAAAGCTCCCGCACGAGGACAACTCAAAGAAATGGGATGGTAAAGAGCTGATTCCTATTGATCTAAAGCTGGATTCAGATCAGTTTAAGAATGATATTGTCATTCTCGCGTAAAAGCCGGCACAAATTCTCTTTGGAAAAAATTTACCACTTAACCATTTGACGACTCAACTACTTTCATCCTTCGTTGTGGCCGAAAGGCCATGCGTGTTCGTTCACCGGGATAAACTCCCTTGCAGTTGATTTTCAGTCATTGCTAATTTTTAGTCTTTACCCCGTTATAGATAAAGTGACAGTAACTTCTCAATAAGTTGGGGTATCTGTCGGGCAATAAGGCACAACAAGGCCTACATAAAGTCAGGGAGTATGGGTATGTCTTTTTTTGCTCCATGCCCTTAATAAATAGGGGGCATCAGCGTGCCCCCATAAAT
>QMLT01000305.1 GCA_003646875.1 Deltaproteobacteria bacterium | reverse complement strand
TTAACCTGGAAAGAGACGGTTTCAAGGTCATTCCTTCTTACAATGGAGAAGATGCCTTGATATTGGTTAAAAATCAGTTACCTGATCTGATTATCCTTGATCTTATGCTTCCGGGTATGGATGGTCTTGAGGTCTGTCGAATCTTAAAAAAAGACTCCTCTACCTTTTCTATTCCGATAATTATGCTTACTGCCAAGGGAGAGGAGGCAGATATTGTAGTGGGCCTTGAACTGGGTGCCGATGATTATATTACCAAGCCATTCGGGATTAAAGAGATGATTGCCAGGGTTAAAACTGTATTAAGGAGGATTAGTCAACCTGAAAGAAAGAATGTTAAAATTATAGCAGAGGACCTGATTATAGATACAGAAAATTTTGAAGCAAGGTGGAAGGATATCCCTCTGGAATTAACCCCCACTGAGTTTAAACTGCTACTTTTTTTAGCCCAAAGAGAAGGCAGGGTGCTGACCCGACAGCAACTTTTAGATGGGGTTCTGGGGGAGGATGCCTTTGTAATCGATAGAACAGTAGATGTTCATATCCGAAGACTTAGAGACAAGCTAAAAGAAGCCTCTTCTTACATTGTTACCAGAAGAGGTATTGGCTATATGTTTCAGATAGATAAATAGAAACCATAAAAGAAATCATGCCTGGTAAAAAAATTATCTGGAAATTCTTTTTTATCCAAACGGTGCCCATCCTTATCTCTCTTATCATCATTGGGATATATATCAGCTTTTTCTTTAAGGAATATTATATAAAGGCAATTACCACCCAGCTTAAGTCCAACTCTCTCCTGATAAGAGATATAATAAAAGCTGATATACAGGAAAAGGATATAGAAAAGCTCAATTTGGTTACCAAAAGATTGGGCAGAGAAATCAATACCCGGCTTACTATAATAAACCCTGAGGGTATGGTTCTTGGGGATTCGGAAGAGAACCCCCAAAAAATGGAGAATCACAGTGATAGACCGGAAATAAAAGAGGCAATAAAGGGAAGAATAGGGAAAAGTAGCCGGTATAGCACAACCTTGAAAAAGGATATGATGTATCTGGCCTTACCCATCAAGGATGATGCCTATCGGGTTATTGGAGCGGTCAGGGTTTCTATTCCTTTAGATGAACTTGAAAATAGAGTTGGCCAAATCTACAGGATAATCGGTTGGGGTGGCTTGCTGGCAGTTACCATCTCCCTTGGGATATCATTTGCTCTGGCAAGAAGAGTAAGCAGGCCCATAAGCCAGATGGCTCAGGCAGCTAAGATGATATCAAAAGGAGATCTCTCCAGGCGTATAAGGGAGGATTCCCGGGATGAGGTAGGGGATCTGGCCTATTCCTTTAACCGGATGAGCGAGGAGCTGCAAAGACAGATGGGAGACCTTGCCAGGGAAGTGAGTGAAAAAGAAGCGTTGCTTTCTTCCATGATTGAAGGAGTGTTGGCAATTGATCGAGATGAACATGTAATCCTTATTAATCAGGCTGCCCAAAGAATGCTTGAACTCGGGCCGGATGATGCCCTTGGAAAATTTCACTGGGAGGTGATCAGAAACGCGGAAATCAACAATCTTTTTAAAGAAGTTTTGAAAACCAAGGAGCAAAAAGAGGTAAAACTTCAGATTGGCCCTCTGGATGAAAGGGCATTTATGGTATATGCGGCGCCCATCAGAGCCTGGGGAGGGAATATCTTAGGGGTAGTGGCAGTCTTTCACGATGTTACCGAGATTAGAAGACTGGAAAAGGTGAGAATGGAGTTTGTTGCAAATGTCTCCCATGAACTTAGGACTCCTCTTACCTCAATTAAAGGATTTGTGGAAACCTTGAAAAGAGGCGCAATCGATGAGCGAGAAAACGCCGTCAATTTTCTGGATATTATTGAAAGGCATACCGATCGGTTGAATCAACTGATCACTGATCTTCTGGATCTTTCCCGGGTTGAAACCGGAAAGAAGAAGATGGATTTTCAGCCGATAAAGGTTGAAGAGCTAATAAATAGAGCAGTTTCCCACTTTATGGAGATTTCGAATAAAAACCGCCCGAAGATAAAATATAATATTCCCTCTGATCTGCCTATGGTTTTAGCCGATGAAGAGGGAATTGAAACCGTGCTTAAAAACCTCCTGGATAATGCGGTAAAATATACCCCTAAGAGGGGAGAAATAAACATCACCTCTACTGATAAGGATGATTATATCGAGATAGCAGTGGTGGATAATGGGATAGGAATCCCATCAAGAGATCTTCCTCGCATATTCGAGAGGTTTTATTGTGTGGATAAGGCCAGATCCAGGGAATTGGGGGGTACTGGTCTGGGGCTATCCATAGTTAAACACATCATCGAAGCCCATGGGGGAACTGTAGGTGTAGAGAGTGAAGTTGGGGAAGGATCGAGATTTACCTTCACCCTATCAAAAGTTTCAAAATCGGAATAAATGCTGCTTTTTAAGTAAAATGCCCATGCATCATTTGAGAAACGATTTTCAGTCCATCAGGATTCATTTCATAAGGAGGCTTGTCAGCCAAATCCGCCTCTATAATAGTATCGTTGTATGGCAGAAACCCTAAGAAATTAAAGCCATTCATATTGTTAAGCAGGAAATCCTTATCTTTTTGAGACCTGATCTTATTTCCAACAATGAGCAAATCCTTGATTCCCAGCTCTTGAGATAATCTCTTTATCTCCCCGGCAGTTTCCAGACTTCTTCTTCCAGGCTCAACAACCACTATCATCTTATCAACTGCCCGTGCGGTCCCTCTGCCTAAGTGTTCAAGCCCTGCCTCCATATCCATAACCACAACCTCATCCCGAATAAGTATTAAATGAGTGACAAGAACCTTCAAGAGGACGCTCTCAGGGCAAATACAACCCCCTTCTGCTGTTTTGACACCGCCTAATACCATTAGTTTTACCCCATCGGCGTCTACGGAAAGCTTTTCCGGCAAATCACTTACCTTCGGATTTATCTTAAAAAAACCCCCCATAGTCCCAGGCGTTGAATCGGTCCTTTCCGCAATAAGGGATTTCATCTTAGATATAGGTGTTATCTCAGATGCATTCTTTGCGCCCAGGGCCTGGGCAAGATTTGCGTCAGGGTCGGCATCAATGGCCAGGACGGTTTTCCCCCTCATTTGCAAAGATTTTATCAGAAAGGCGGCAAATGTTGTTTTTCCCACACCTCCTTTACCGCTAATAGCAATTTTCATAGTATTACAAATCTTT
>QMLT01000304.1 GCA_003646875.1 Deltaproteobacteria bacterium | reverse complement strand
GCAGGAAGCCTTCAAGGATGGCAAGATGCTGAACAAGCTGCACGTGGTCGAGGATGGGATGGAGGCGCTAGACTTCCTGAAACGAGAAGGTAAATATACTGATGCGCCTCGTCCTGAGCTTATCCTGCTAGACCTTAACCTGCCAAGGAAATATGGTCGCAGTGTCCTTGCGGAAATCAAGGCAGATAGAGACCTGAAGCGAATTCCAGTGGTGATTTTGACTACCTCTAGGCCTGAAGAGGACATACTCAGATCTTACGATCTCAATGCCAATTGCTACATCACCAAGCCGGTTGATCTTATTCAATTCATTGATGTGGTGAAATTTATCGAAGAGTTTTGGTTGACTATCGTTAAGTTTCCAACAGAGGGGGAAAGATGAGCGATAAAGCTATCAAAGTTTTGCTGGTTGAGGACAATCCCGGAGATTCGCGTCTAATACAGGAGTTACTGTCTGATGTCAAAATAGCTTCCTTCCAGATAGAGGTGTCCGAAAGTCTCTCGGATGGTATTGAGGCTTTGTCAGCTAGAAGATTCGATGTGGTTCTGCTGGATCTATCCCTCCCGGACAGCTCAGGACTTGAGACCCTGGCAAAGGTGCACTCCAAGGCACAGCAGGTGCCTGTAGTAGTCTTGACCGGTCTTGATGATGAAGACCTTGCGCTTGAGGCAGTGCGAAAAGGTGCCCAGGATTATCTAGTGAAGGGTCGAATTGATGAGAATTTGCTATCTCGCGCCATTCGCTATGCCATCGAGCGCAAGTGGGTGGAGCAGGATCTGCGGGAGAGCGAGGAAAAATACCGAACCATCCTTGAAAGCATAGAGGATAGCTATTATCAGGTTGACATTGCCGGCAACTTTACCTTCTTTAATGATTCAATGTGCAAAATATCAGGATGCACCAAAGACGAATTAATGGGTATGAATATCCGACAGTTCCTGGATCAAAAGAATGCGAAAAAGGTATATCAAACATTCAACAAGGTATTCAACACAGGAAAACCTGAAAAGGGATGTGATTGGGTGATTATAAGAAAAGATGGTAAAAAAAGATATGTAGAGACTTCTGTATCACTAATGAAGGATGCAGAAGGCCAGCGCATCGGCTTTAGGGGTATTATCAGGGATGTCACGGAAAAAAAGCAGATAGAAGTGGACTTGATCCAGACCAAGGATTTTTTAAAGAACATCTTAGATAGCTCCATAGATGCAATAACCACCACCGATCTTCAAGGAAATGTCATATATACATCGCCAAGGGCAAAGGATATTTTAGGTTATAAGCGGGAGAAGATCATCGGCAAGAAGGCACATTGCTTCTATGGCAATGGAGTAGAAGATGCCAAGGCCATTATGAAGAAGTTAACGGAAAAAGGTGAGCTGAGAGATCATGAGATGAAATTCATAAGAAAGGATGGCGAGTTGATAGATATTAATCTCTCTACTTCACTTCTGAAAAATGCGAAAGGAGAGGTCATCGGAACACTTGGAATTTATCGGGATATTACTGAAAAAAACAAACTGTTAGCGCAACTCCACCAGGCCCAGAAGTTTGAAATACTCGGCACCTTGGCTGGCGGCATTGCTCATAACTTTAACAACCTCCTCATGGCTATACAGGGAAATACCTCCTTGATGCTTTTAGAGACCGATCCTAACCATCCGAGCTATCAAAGACTCAAGACCATTGAAAACTCGGTTCAGAGCGGCTCAAAACTGACCCGCCAGCTCCTTGGATATGCCAGGGAGGGAAGATATGAGATCAAGCCCATCAATTTAAACCAGGTGGTTGAAGAGACCTCTTACACCTTTGCCACAACCAAAAAGGATATTACGGTTCACCGTGAGCTTGCCGAAGACCTGTGGGAGATAAAGATAGATCAGGGGCAGATTGAGCAAGCATTATTGAACCTCTATGTAAACGCTGCAGATGCTATGCCGGGTGTTGGGGATCTTTTCTTAAAGACCATGAATGTCACCCATAAAGATATGGCAGGTAAGCACTATAAAGTAAAGCCAGGTGACTATGTCTTATTATCTGTAAGAGATACAGGCATAGGCATGGATAAGAAGACCATGGAACGCATCTTTGATCCCTTCTTTACAACAAAAGGTCTTGCCAAAGGCACAGGTCTTGGACTGGCCTTTGTCTATGGTATTGTCAAGGCCCATGGCGGATACATAGATGTCGAATCTAAGAAAGGACATGGGACCACCTTCAGTATTTACATGCATGCATCGAAAAAGAGGGTGGAGAAACCTATCAGGAGAGCCGAGCACGTCATTGAGGGAAATGGCACCATCCTTTTAGTGGACGATGAAGAGATGGTCTTGGATGTGGGCGTTCAATTACTTAAGGCTTTGGGCTACACCGCGTTTAAGGCCAAAGGTGTAAGAGAGGCAGTTGAGATCTATCAAAAGGACAAAGATAAGATTGATATGGTCATCCTGGATATGATCATGCCGGGTGTAAGTGGAGCTGAGGCCTATGACAGGATGAAGGAGATTAACCCCAATGTAAAGGTGCTCCTTTCAAGCGGATATAGCATCGATGGACAGGCAAGTGAGATACTGGAACGTGGTTGTGATAGTTTTATCCAGAAGCCATTCAGTATTAATGACTTGTCACAAAGCATAGAAAAAGTTCTGGATAAAAATAAGGCTAAATCAGTATGAAAAACAAATCAAACTTAGTTCGCTTCGCTCACAATTGGAATATTGGAATGATGGAATAATGCCTGCCTGTCGGCAGACAGGGGTTCTTAAGAAAATGGGGCAGCGGTTTATTGGCAAGATTTCTCTTGACAGGGAAGTTAATAAATGGATCATTTTCCAGAACCGAGACCGGTCTTGACAAACCCTTCAAAGCCGGGGTTTAGGCGGACCCCAGATAGATATGATTGAAATATGTGAGGCAGAAAGTGATAGGCTTGTCAGGGTTAGGCTTTAATCTTTCCCTGCTCATGAAGCTTGAGGAAAACATCTACAATCTTCGGGTCAAATTGGCTGCCCGAATTTTCCCTAATCATCCCTATCGCAACATCATCTGACAACCTTTTTCTATATGACCTATCAGAGGTCAGCGCATCATAAACATCTGCTACCGACAGAATCCGTGAAAGAAATGGAATCTCTTCCCCGCTTAGTCCATCAGGATATCCTCTCCCATCCCATCTTTCATGGTGGTGTTTTATTATTTTCTGTTCATCTGTCCACATATTAAAGT
>QMLT01000303.1 GCA_003646875.1 Deltaproteobacteria bacterium | reverse complement strand
TATGATAATCCATTTTTGAGTAAATATGAGAGGCATATATGCGTAATAGAAGGGGTGACTAAAAGTGTCTCCCAATGTTTAGAAAAAAGGTAATATCAGCGCCTGCATCGATAGAATCATGGAAATCTTCTATCCCCCCTCCCTGAATAAATAAGTCACCCTCTGTAAGATAAGTTATACCTACTAAGAGATCAAATATTCTTCTATCCAGCATTTGAAGGCCGGTATTCTCAAATGGTCGTGTTGTATAATTTACCTGCGCCAAGATTGATAATTGTGAATTAATCTTATACCTTGCTCCAAACATAACCTCATAGAACTCCCTGAGTGATATATTTTCATCTTCAAAGGCATCCCCGGGAAAGATAACATCTGTATTTAAATAAAAAGTAAAATTTGTAATATCTTTTTGCAGCAAGAGGCCAAAACCATAATCCGCTTTCCCGCTTCCCAGCGCCCTGTCCTTATCTCCGGTCGGAACTTTAACAGCAACCCGTGCGCTCAGGCATGGCCGTGTATCCCCTTCTTCCCAGATCTTTCCTTTTGCCCTTAAAACAAAGTCGCCGAGCCCTGAAGATCTTTTTCCCTTGCCCGAGATAAAGGCCTTGCCATTCTTTTTTACATAGTATTCGTATTTATTATGATCCTCTTCTTCCCTGACCTTTCTTGGATCAGTAAAAAATTTTTCAACATCTAAAATGAAATTATCCATAATGCCTGAGCCACTGCAAACAAGGGGAAGAGACATGCCTATTTCGAATCCTGGCGCAATGCCATACTGCATCTCCATGGATGCTCTAATCATTTCCATATCTATAACGCCTTCGTAATTACCAGATCTTTGGGAAAGAAGGGTATTTGTAATGGTAGTATTCAAATGTAAAGAACCTTTGCCTTTTGGGAGCGTTTCGGCCCTGTCTGGGATTGCCTGGAGAAAAAGGAGCTGGATGGGGGCAAGGTTAACAATAGAGATTGGTCCTGGTTGTACCTTTTTATTTTCCAGCAAATTACTGCAAAAGGCGGTCCGCCTGTACAGAAGGATAAGGAATGAAATTATATAAAATATCAGGCAAGATGATTTCTTGCTATGTAAATTGGTTATGCATCTCAGAATTTTCCTCATAAAACTCAATCCTCCACAAAACTACATCCCTAATACCGTTTAAAGTACTCCCTTATTTCGTCACACATTTCTTCAGGAAGAACTGTACTTATCACCTCTTTGTGCAGCTTCTCTAATAGTTCAGTTATTTCTTCCGCTATTGCTACATTTTATGAAATCATTACCATCTTCATTTATTCAAGGACTCCTTTTTAATGGGCCTCTGCAATCCACTTAGAAAGACAGTTATTGCTGATTTAGCAAAAAGCGAAATGGGACGGTTTTCACCCTCGAGGATCCACCGGTATATGAGAAATTGAAGCATGCCGGTCAAGCTAAATGACATGTCCATCGGATCGAAATCAGCAAATGTTCCTTCATTTTTCCCATCGGATATGATATCAGCCACAAAGGTGAGATAATCCATGAATCGTCTTTCTATCCTCCCCTTTGCCCCTTGCTCATTTATCCAGGAAAAAATTTTAAACTGGTTCATGAATATCAATATCTTGAAAAATTTCTTGTTTCTCTCGAAATATCTTACCTGGGCATTAATAATCCTTGAAATTTTTTCAGAAGCATCCTTACTCAAATTGGTATCTTCTTTGATGAACTCTAAAAATTCCTCTATTTTTTTCTCAACAAGGGCGAGAAATATATCCTCCTTGCTCTGAAAGCAGTGGTATACGGTAGCCAAAGCAAGCTCTGAAGCATCGGCGATCTCAGACATGGTTGTGCCCTCATACCCCCTTTCAGCAAATAGAGTCTCTGCCTGATTCATGATGAAAAACCGCCGCTGCTCAATCTCAAATTCTTTCCTGGATAATTGTTCCATCAAATCATCTCCATAATTCTTATTATAAAAACTGAAATATCAATTACATAATTTGATATTCTTATTCTTAGCAATTGTCAAGTCATAAAATATAAGATTTTTCTTGACAATTAGACGACTTATTATATAATGCGACGTCTTGTTCTGTTATTTCATAGATAATTCCTGTTAGGAATAAAAATGGGGGCTAAAAATGGAAGAAAAAAGATTGCCTCGACGAGAACGAGAAAAGATAGCGCGTCGAGGTGAGATATTTGCGGCTGCACTCGATCTCTTTTCGGAAAAGGGCTATCACAATGTCTCTATGCATGAGATCGCTGAAAAGGCAGAGTTTGCTATCGGAACACTATATAAATTTTTTGAAAACAAGGAAGCCCTATACAAGGCATTGGTTATGGGTCAGGCCTTAAAATTCCACGATGAGCTGAACAAGGCTATTGATGATATATGCGGTGATGAGGTTCAGAGAATCAGGAACTACGTTAGAGCCAAGGGCGAGGTATTTATGCAAAATACATCTATGATAAGGCTCTATTTTGCGGAAACCAGGGGGGCAAGCTTTAATATCAAGGCAGGGCTCGATACAGAGATACAAAAGATGTATGAGGATTTCCTTCAGAAACTCGCCTCTGTATTTGAGTCAGGCATCAAGAAAAAACGTTTCCAGAAAATACTTGACCCCTATTATCTGGCAGTAGCGATTGATAGCCTTACTAATGCCTTTCTCTTTCTGTGGCTCGGCAATCCAGAAAAACACCCATATTCAGAAAATGTGGATATAATGATGAAAATGTTCTTTGAGAATATAGCGCTTAGGTGAGGAGAGTAAACAATGCATCAAAAAAAACTGGTTTCCTTTATCTATGGCCTGGTTCTTATTTTGTTATCAGGATGCATCACGACTGGAAGCCAGTATAGAGAATATCGTGTGGAGGCCTTAAGAGATCGTATTCTTGTCCCGGAAATGCCTTCCACCAGGGAGGGTAAGCCAGGGAAAAAAGTTAGTCCAGCGCCGGTCCCAGACAGACCAATCTCCCTTCAAGAGGCCATTGCGATTGCCCTCAAGAATAACCACACACTCCGCAAGGCCTTTGAAGATATGGGAATTGCCAGAGACGATAGAGACATGTCCCGTTCCCTCTTCCTGCCAGGTATAACCGCTGGCTATGCCTATGACAGGACTGACAGACAGCGGGCAATGGTTGACCCGGCAAACCCCTTGATGCCCCCAATGTATGCCGGGGAGAAAGAGTTCAGAAGGGCAGAAATCAAGGTAATGATGACAATCTGGGATTTCGG
>QMLT01000302.1 GCA_003646875.1 Deltaproteobacteria bacterium | reverse complement strand
TTTTCTTGCACTTATCTATTCCCTACAGATGTGAAAGTGTTTATTGTGTTCTACACTTTAGGCGCTTATCTTATCAACCTTCGTAATATGATCTAAGTTTTGCCCTTAATCTTTGTATTGCCTTTGAATGGATTTGAGATATCCTGGATTCTGTTAAATCCAATACCCTGGCTATTTCCTTTAATGTCAATTCATCATAGTAATAGAGCGATATAACCAATTGTTCCTTTTTCGAAAGACCCAAAATGGCCTCGGATATAACCTTTTTTACCTCTTTTATTTTTAATTCATCAAATGGCGAGGGTATATTTGACGCCTGCTTCGTAAATTTTGGAGTAGAGCCATCTGGCATGAGCTTATCAAGGCTAATAAGAGTAATACCCTGAGCTCTACTGCTTAATTTATAGTATGAGTCAATATCAACACCCATCTCCTGGGCAATCTCATAATCCTCTGGCTCCCTTCCGAGTCTATACCTAACTGCTTTAGTAGCATCTTCAATCCGGTGAATATCTTTCCTGATAGACCTGGGGATCCAGTCCATTTTTCTCAATTCATCTAATATGGCTCCCTTTATCCGGTGCTCTGCATATGTCTGAAACTTAATTCCCATCGCTGAATTGAATTTATCAAGGGCATCAATTAAGCCTACTATCCCTGCGCTTATGAGTTCTTCCTTTGATATATTGGGTGGAAATCTGACCGCCATCCTTTCCGCTATGAATTTGACAAGAGGGGCATATTTGATAACAAGCTCTTGCCTGAGTTTTGCATCAATTTTGCCCTGATCTATATCGAAAACTCGCTGATATCTATCAATCCCTGCCTTCATCATATTTAATCCACTGCTCCGCTCATAAGTCTTTTCCAGAAAAATTTAATATTTCCATCCATTGGCCTTCTATCTGTCTGTCTTAAAAGATGGTTAGCCAGCTCCGTAAAGCTATTACTTGAAGATGATTCAGGATAACAACACATAACTGGTTTTCTTTTAGTTACTGACTCTTGTAAAAGGCTGTCCCACGGGATAAACCCAACGTAGTCAAGAGATATATCCCTCAAAAATCTGGATACAGCCTTGCTAAGGTTCTGGTAAACAGATTTTGCCTCTTTTTCATTTTTGACCATATTTAATAAAAGAAGGAAGTTTTTTATCCCATGCTGATAAAACATTACCTTTATAAGGGCATAGGCATCTGTGATAGATGTAGGTTCTGGGGTTACAACAACCATTCTTTCTTCTGCTGCCAGATTAAAATAGATAACGTTCGAGGATATCCCTGCGCCTGTATCAACCAACAAAACATCAAACATGTTATTCAAAACATCAAATTCATTTAGAAGATTTATCTTCTGACCTTCTGTCAGATGGGCTAATTCCTGCACACCTGAGCTGGCTGGTATGATAGCTACATCCTCTGGACCTTTAACGATAATTTGAGACAGCTCTTTCTTACCCGTAATTACATCTTCAATGCTATGCTTGGGATTAATACCATAGATAATATCAATATTTGCAAGGCCAAGATCGGCATCAAAGATTAAAACCTTTTTGCCCATCCTCTGACATGCAATAGCAAGATTTCCCACTACATTTGTTTTACCCACGCCGCCCTTCCCACTGGTAATGGCAATAACCTCGGGCGTGTTTATTGTTGAAAATAATCCATCTTTATTTCCCTTTTTAAGAATATGAATCCTATCGGACTCTCCCTTTATCATCCTTCTCAAATTTGTTGCTTGATCCATTTCCTTGTTCTCCAATGAAAAACAAATTTTTATTAAACAATAGATTTAAGATTCTCTTCTTATTTGCCCTCTCAATATCCTCAGGCACATTCTGCCCGGTAGTAATATAGGAAATAGGTAAAGGTAATTTCATTATCTGGTTTATAACTGATCCACACCGCTCCGCTTCATCAATTTTGGTAAATATATAGCTCTGAAATTCTAATGGACTAAAATTGGTAGCTGCTTTGCTCATCTCTGAATCCGTTGTTGAAACACTCATGAGCAAATGGGAACTGATAAAGGGATCACCCGCTATCATGTTTTTTAGTTCAGTTATCCTGGGCTTATCATAATGGCTCTGACCTGCCGTATCTATCAGCACAACATCTCTTCCCCCCATCCTTTTCAAGGCAAAGAGCAAGTCCTTTCTATTAAATGCCGGAAAACATGGTATTCCTAAAATACTTGCATAGGTCTTAAGCTGTTCCATCGCCCCTATTCGATAATTGTCAATTGAGATGAGTCCCACCTTTCTTTTTGCGGTAAACATAAGCTGGGCGGCAAGCTTGGCAATGGTAGTGGTTTTACCTACACCTGTAGTGCCGATAAAGGCCGCTATTATCTGACGCCCATTTTGTGAATCAAATGGATTTTTTATTCCCACTACCTTCATAATCTCTTTGATGGTTTTTTTCTTGATACTGTTTGTATCATAAGAAGAATCTCCTTTGATGACGCCAGCCCTTTCAAGAAACATCCTGGCATAATGGTCATCAACACCATTCCTGATCAGTTTTGCATACAGATTCATGGTACCAGGATTCATCATCAATGCTTCTGTTATGCCGCCGGAATGATTCAGGAGATAAATCATTTCTTTAATACTCATCAGTTCTGATTTTACCTCCATATAAGGGCTTGAAGATGTATCTGAAATGTCATCTCTTGCCTGCATTGCAGCTACTTCAAAGCCATTATATCCATCCCTTTCCCTTAATTTTTTAGTAGAAATTATCATTGCCTCCGGCCCTAAGACATTCTTTACACGCGCAAGGGCATCATTGATTGTCTTTCCTCGGTATTTTTTAACCTGCATGACTCAAACTTACCTCGCCGATGGATTTAAATCTCATATCGCTTAAAAGTTCATTCTGAGATAAAACTATTAATGAAGGGACAAAAAGATCTACCATCTTCTTTAGATGCCTTCTTATCAAGGGCGATGTCAGAAGAATCGGCTGAATATTTTTTGCCATAGCCTTTTCTGACTCTTTCTTGATAGAGCTAATAATCGGATCCGCAATCTTTGGATCAATGGAAAGATATGAACCGTGTTCAGTGTTCTGAACAGCTTTAAGGAGTATATCCTCTACATCCTGGCTCATCGTTATTAGTTTCAACACGCCATCTTCTCCTATATAAGGGCTGATAATGGCTCTGGAAAGTTTGTGTCTGACGTATTCTGTTAAAAGCTCCGGGTCCTTTGTCAGGGGCGCATAATCAGCAAGGG
>QMLT01000301.1 GCA_003646875.1 Deltaproteobacteria bacterium | reverse complement strand
TAATTATTACAAGTAATCGACCAGGCTCAATTGCATAACCCTGGCCGAAGAGGCCAGGGCAGCCTTATAGGCAAGTTCTTTCGCCTTAAGGTCCATGATTGCCTCAGTGATATCGGCATCCTCGATCTTCGAAAGCCTATCAGTATTGGCAATCTTCAAATCCTGAAGGATGTTTTCCTTGATTTCCATGCGGAGCATCTTAGAGCCTATTTCGGAGATCTTTGTGGAAATACGATCAAAATGGGTATCCAGGTTGCTCATCGCAGCCTGAATGCCACTAACGTCATCGGCCTCCAAGGCGTCTTTCAAGTCACTCAAAGTGGTGAAAATATCTCCGAACACAGCCTCACCATCACTTCCTACCTCAACAGTAGCATCCCTGCCTATCTTCATTGTAAAGGCCTTGTTATCTCCATTATATGTGACCACGTTCGTGTCATTGTCCCGGCTGAACGGCGCCGCATCTGTTTTCGAACCTGCAAAAACATACCGCCCATTCACCTCGGTGTTGGTCAGAGAAACTATCTCTTCCAGTGTGTTCTGAACGGTCGCTGCTGCGGAGGCCCTTTCAGCGGATCCTGTGGTGGCGGTAGCCATCTGAACGCACAAAGCCTTGGCATCGGAGATCTGATTCTGTACTTGGGTCAGGGCGCTTTCAGAGGCTGTAAGCCAGGATTTCCCCAGGGAAATGTTCCGTCCCAACTGCTCGATATTGGAAAGAGCCGACTTGATGTTGAGGACCTGGTTGAGTCCCACGGGGTCATCTGATAGATTATTGATACGTTTTCCGGTGGAAACCACCTTGTTGGCCTTGTTTAATTCCTCGGTGATATTGTTTAAGTTAAACTTGACCATGTCATAAATCGTTGTGTTGGCCACTCTCATGGTAGTCTACTCCGTTTGTTGTGTTTGTTGTGTTGCTTGTATTGGTTCTTTTGTACCCCGACAAACCCGATGAACTCAATAAACTCATTTTTTCCTACTTCACACTGAGCAAAGTATTAAGCATTTCATCCGAAATGGTAATAAGTTTGGCCGCCGCCTGAAAGGCATTCTGGAATTTTATGAGATTTGTCATTTCCTCGTCAAGAGAGACGCCGGAAATACTGTCACGTGTCTCTTCAATTTTATTTACCATCACCGCATTAAAGGCCCTGCCCCTTGAGATGCTTGAAGACTTAATACCGATAGAACTTATCATGGAATGATAGTAATCATCGATGGATGCCGTCATGCTGCCTTCTGTGTCTCCCTCGATCCTGTTGCATGTCCATTGTGGGATGTCCATTGATGTGTATTGCAGGTCAGTAATCGCTATGGCATTGGTGTTGTCGCCAGCGGCATAGCTACCAGCACTATCTATCTGCGCAGCGGCTATGAAATTTTTATCAGAGCCAATTTTGCTGTTCACGCCTATGCCTCCTGCGGTAGTGCCTGTGAAAAACGTGTTTATCCCAAGGGCGGCCAATACATTACTGGTATCACCGGAAAAGGCAAATGTATAACCGTTATCTGCATCAATTTTCAGTTTTCCGCCTGTTGCTATTGTAGCACTTATATTGTCAACGGCATCAATAGCCTCTTTAATGGAGGTGAGAGTTGTTCCACCTGAATCTGAATCAACAGTAATCACAGTTGGACCTCCACCAACAACGGCCCCACTAGAATCATAGATCCATACATTAAACACTCCATCCGATATCTTATCATAGTAGTCAAGACCAGAATCTACAGTTCCGAGTTCCTCTCCGTTGTCTGATACAGCGTAGGTTCCGGTAACAGTGTTGAAGGCCTCAAGCCCCACACCCTGGCTGTGCTGCCGGTTGACCGACCAGATAAATTCCTTTGCCATGGCATTCAGGTCCAGCTTATACTTTTCAATGATCTCGTCCCTCATCTCAAGCCACCCGCCCAGCTTTCCCATGGTGATGTATTCTGTGATGTCCCCTGCAACGACACCGCTATCGGACTTCCACATAACCCTGTCTCCGTTATCGCCTCCAAGAACGAGATTATAACTGTCGTTTCCGCAGACCAGGACGCAACCCCTGGCCGTGACAACTGTGAGTGTCCCGTTACTCTGCTCAAAGCCCTTCACATCTATGTACTGGCCGAGTTCTGAGACCAGTGTATTGCGCTTATCTCTTAGGTCATTGGCTATGCTGGTTCCCGTTTCCATGCCGACGAGCTGGCTATTTACCTGTGCCAACTCACTTGTGATCTGATTAATTTCATTTATGCCTGCGTTCATAGCATTGGTTAAGTCTGTTTGAAGCTGGATTAGATCGGTGTTCAGGGTGTCAAACTGATCGGACATAAGGATGCTATGTTCATAGAGGGCGATTCGTTCCGGGGATCCTGAGGGGTTATTTGCAATATCGTGCCATAAGTTCCAGAATTCCGACAGCATCGTACTGATACTTGATTCAGAGTTTTCGTTGAACATGCCCTCCAGGACCTGCATATAATTTTCCAGTTCTTGATAGGACAACATGTCCGATTTTCGTTCCCTGAGTTGTTTTTCTATAAATTGGTCGGTTGTCCTTAGCACCTGCGTTGTATCCACACCACGACCAAGGAGTAGGCCGGCGTAAGGTGCGGGCTCCTTGGCCTCGTTTACAGAGGTTTGTCTTGAATAACCGTCTGTACTGACATTGGCAATATTGTGGGCGGTCACATTTACGCCAATCTGCTGAGCGGCCAAGGCGTCTTTTGCAATACTCAATACCAATCCTAAACCTGACATAATCAAGCCTCCCTGCTAAGAAGAATATTGGCACCGGATTTACTTATATGACATTTGTCATTGTACATAATCTTAGATGTCTCCTCGCCTGTTATAATTGATATCATCTCATCAAGAAACTGGAGTGAATCATCAATAAATATCATGTTTTCTTTCCTTAAGATCTCTATCTCAGCCTTTAATTTTATAAGTGTCAGGTATTGTTTTTGAATTAGCGCCCTCTTATCCCGTGGGATCATGTCCAGCACCTGATTAAGGTTAAAAGATTTTTGATCTATCTCAGGATTAATGGTAGAAATAATTTCCTGCTTGATGGATTTTATCTTTAAACATATCTCCGCTTTTTCCCTGGATATGCTCCATAGTCTATCCAGATCTATATTGATCAAAGATTCTCTTTCCTTGTTAAAACAATCAAGGAGATCATGATAGAGCATTGTCTTTTTAAAAAGAAGTTTTTCAAGCGACTGAATAAGATAATCGTCCATAAATAGACAC
>QMLT01000300.1 GCA_003646875.1 Deltaproteobacteria bacterium | reverse complement strand
TAGACATTTACTTACCCATTTAAAAATTTAAAGAAACAAAAAATTTATTGCAAACTATCGGGGTCTTATATAACCTCAAGTATTATGTAAAATTCTCATAGTGAGGTTTCTCGAAATCAGATTGATACAGAAAGGAGGTGAAGTTGAAATAATCGAGGAACTATTTTACCTATCCCTAACCAAATATAAGGAGGAATAAGACATGAAAAAGAATATTTTTTTGAAACTTGTTGGGCTCGCAATAATAGCATTATTTATCGGCAGCCTGCTTCCGGCATCTTCCATGGCTGCCCCTATAAAATTAAATTATGCTAATTTTCCACCAGCTCCTACATTTCCGTGTGTTCAAATGGAGAGGTGGAAAAAGGAGGTTGAGAAGAGGACCGGCGGAAAAGTTGCCATTAAAACCTTTCCTGGCGGTACATTACTTGGAGCAAAGAATATGATGGATGGGGTTATTGCGGGAACCGCAGATATTGGCTGTCTGTGCATGGCCTATCAGCCAGGCAGGTTTTTAGTGACTAATGCCACTGCATTACCTGTAGGCTTTCCAAATGCAACAGTGGCAAGTTTAGCCCTCTGGGACATTTACAATAAATACAAACCCAAGGCATTTGCAAAGGTGAAGGTCCTTACTATGTTTACCTGTGCGCCGGCAAACATCTATGCCAAAAAAGCAGTAAAAAACTTGGAAGACCTTAAAGGTCTCGAACTGAGGGCCTCCGGAGGAGTTGCTCAGGCCTTGAAGGCATTAGGCGCCACCCCTGTCGGGATGCCTCAGTCAGCGACACCTGAAGCCCTTCAAAAGGGCGTCGTACAGGGTGCGGCATCATCCCTTGAAACCCTTATGGATTTCAAATATGCAGAGATTTGTAAGTATGTGACAATATTTAATGGCCCGGTTTATCCCTTTGCCGTTGTAATGAATGTGGACAAATGGAACTCCCTGCCAAAAGATGTGCAAAAGGTTATGGATGGTATGGGAGTAGAACAGGCCTTCTGGACAGGCAACTATATGGATAAGCATGTAGATAAATCCGTTGAATGGTCAAAGAAAAATCATAATATTGAAATTACGAAATTAACCAAAAAAGAACTTGCTAATTGGAATAGACTGCTTAGACCTCTAAAGGATCAATGGATTACAAAGGCAAAGGCTAAGGGATTGCCAGCCAGAGCTATTTTACGAGATATAAGAGTGGCGAAGGAGTATCATACTCGGTTCTAATTTATAGGCTGGTTCAATGGTCAAATGGTTGAGTGGTTGCGTGGTGTTACCTGCTTAACCACTCAACAGATCCAATAATTAACTGAAAGTCAGATATGGAACTTCTGGACAAGATAAGCCGTGTTTTGAACGAGATACTTATTTGGATAGCAGGATTTTTCTTGGTAGCAATGATCCTTTTGACCTCCGCAAACATATTCCTGCGCCTTGTCTGGACGCCAGTCAAGGGCACTTTTGAACTCATGGGGTTTTTTGGAGCCATCGTGACTGCCCTTGCCCTTGGTTATACGCAGATTAAACGGGGTCATATAGGCATTGATATTTTGGTAAATAAATTTCCGGCAAAGGCTCAGAGAATCCTTAGTGGCGCAAACTATTTCATCTGCATGATCTTTTTTTCTCTTGCAGGCTGGCAAGTGGCTAAGTGGGCCACAACCCTCTGGCAAACAGGAGAGGTTACAGAAACACTTGGAATCATCTTCTATCCTTTTGCCTATGGGGTTGCCCTTGGTTGTATAATTCTTTCTTTTGTGTTGTTAGTTGATTTTTTGAAAATGCTTATTCAAAAAAAAGAGCTTCATAAATGAACTTAGCCCTTGTTGGAATAATTGGAATAGTTATCCTTCTCCTTGTTTTGTTCTTTTTAGGCATGCCTGTTGGATTTGCCATGGCCATTGTTGGCTTCTGTGGGTTTTGCTATGTGGTTTCCTTCAAGGCAGCTCTAAGCATGATAGGCGCTGATCTGTGGTTTACATTCTCCAAATACGGTCTCACTGTAATCCCGCTTTTTGTCTTTATGGGCTACCTTGCATTCAACGCAGGTATAGCAGAAAGGCTGTACAATGCTGCTTATAAATGGATGGGTCATTGGCCCGGAGGTTTAGCGATCGCCACAATAGGCGCCGATGAGCTCTTTGCCGCTATCTGTGGCTCTAATACCGCTACGGCGGCTACAATGGGCGCAGTAGCCTTGCCACAGATGAAAAAATATAATTATGACACACGATTAAGCAGCGGCACCGTTGTCACTGGCGGCACATTGGGCACGGTTATGCCCCCCAGTGTGGTTATCATTGTTATCGGCTTGCAAACAGAGCAATCTATAGCCAAACTTTTCCTTGGCGGAATTTTACCTGCCATCCTCCTGGGAATTTTGTTCGTGCTTACCATCCTTATCATTTGCCGCTTCAATCCGGAGTTTGGTCCACCCGGTCCAAAGACAACCTTTAAGGAAAAGATAAAATCCCTTTCTGGGGTCATTGAAGCGGTAGCTATATTTATCCTGGTAATCGGTGGTTTGTTTATTGGTCTATTCACCCCTACTGAAGCCGGTGCAGTCGGTGTCTTTTGTACCTTTATCGTTGCCATTGCAACGCGAAGGCTGACCTGGAACGGACTTATAAATTCTATTAGGGAAACGCTGAAAATATCATGCATGGTTTTTGTTCTTGTTACCGGGGCTATCATTTTCGGCCGCTTTCTGGCGGTAACAAGAATTACGTTTATCGTGGCAGATTTTGCCGCTGCACTTCCAGTGTCGCCTTATGTCATTCTGGCATTCATATTGTTGATCTATCTAGTAGGTGGATGTGTTATGGACGCCCTGGGGTTTCTGGTGCTTACTATCCCTATCTTCTTTCCGCTGGGAATTGCTCTTGGATTTGATCCAGTTTGGTATTCCATAATTTTAACTATGGTAACAACGCTGGGAGCAATTACTCCGCCGGTGGGCGTCAATATATACGTAGTCAAGGCATTGGCCCCGGAAATAGCCATTGGCAGGATTTTCAAAAGCGTGAGCTTTTTTTTAATGGCCTGCATTGTCTCTATAATTCTTTTAATAATTTTCCCTCGAATTGTTCTATTTATACCAGAAATGTTACATTAATATTAAAAACTATGGAAAAATGGGTAGGGTTCTTCTCAATAAGTTGGGGCAGCAGCTTAAAAATGCTGCATTTAAGGAGCATGGGTATGTCTTTTTTTGTCTCATGCCCTATAACTGATGCACAGGCAGACCCCCATAAATCGGGACACCAACC
>QMLT01000299.1 GCA_003646875.1 Deltaproteobacteria bacterium | reverse complement strand
TTGCAATTCTTCGGAGATGGATGAAATGTTCTTAATCAGTTTTTCAATTACCGGGAGGGAATTTTCCTCAAGGTCTGTTGTCTCTTTCGAACTACCAGGCTCAACCAGGGGTGCTCGGTACCAGTGCTTTGCAGCATCTTTATGTCTGTACCAACCTCCTGGTTTACCGGAATCTGTCGGGCGTATGTTAGGCATTTCTTCCCCATTTTGCTGGGCAGTAACTGTGCTTTTTGCATCAGTCTCTTTTAAAGTTGCCTCAGACAACGAAAGAGAATCAAGAGGACTGCCTGACACATCTTTCTGCGAAGATTGTTCTGTAATAGCCGGAGGTCCTTGTTTTTTCTCAGGAATCTCTGCCCTTGCACTGACATGCTCCCTAATGCTCAAAGGACTGCTAATGAGTTCTATACATCCCCTCCAAAACTTTACAACGTCAAAGCCTTGCAAATGATCCGTTCCCTTTGCTACTAAACGTTCAGCTATTTTCTGAAGACATTTAGAGGCGTTTGCTTTAGGGTAGAGTGAAACGAATATCTTCTGTTGTTTAACAGCCTGGTCTATTTTCCCATCCTGATAGATCAGACCAAGCGGCATAACATCTATCCTGAGATTCTTTGCAACAATAGACTTGAATCTTTTGTAGACCAGTTTGGCAATGTGTGAGGTTGTACATTGGTTAACCACAACCCATATACCGCCTTTGAATCCGTTTAAAGAAAGTGTTTTTAACAGTGTGTAGGCTTCGGTTAATGAAGCGTGTTCTGGAGTAATAACAACAATAATCTCTGAAGATGCCAGACAAAATGAAATCACAGTTTTTGAAATACCTGCAGGCGCATCAACCAACAGAAAATCATAGTGAAGGAGAAAATCGTGATGTGCTGTTTCTGAAAACGATCTGATCAGCTGCATCCGATCAACTTCACTTTTCGTCATATCATCCAACCCTGAACTACCTGGGAAGATATCGATACCTTGATAATCTTTTATGATAAGGTCTTTAAGATTCAATCCATTGAGGATCGCATCCTTTAGATTGTATACTGGCTGTAGCCCCAAGAAGGTATTAATATTGGGCAATCCCATATCTGCATCAAAGACACAGGTATTGTAGCCCAGCCCGGAAAGAAGGAGGGCCAAATTGAGGCATATATTTGTTTTGCCTATCCCTACCTTCCCACTTGTAATTGTAATGGTTCTGTTCATGAATCACTCTGGTTTTGAATCAAAAGGACTGCGCATGCTACACTATAGGCACCCAGCTTTAAGAAGACATCCTTATGTTGTTATAGGGCAAATACCTTGTGCCCGGTACGCTAATCTATGGTCACCTCAAAGCTGCTGATATTTAAAAAAATAGTAAATACTCAGCCACAAATTATCCCTAATTATCACGAACAATTATTTAATAGATTTTTATTCCCACCTGCCGGACTATCCCGACTGAGGGCTAGCGGGCAGGTTAATTTGTGTCCCTGGCCCAGACCTGGCTGGGAAAGAGTGGGTTTATATCCATAGGTATCCAAATCTTTACAAAGCATGATAATACTACTATGTTGTCGCGCCAGGGCAGGCCATTCAGGGCTGAATAGAACAAAATTACCTTAATAAAAAAGTATAAACATAAAAAGATATTGTGTGTCAAGAGAAAATTAAACACAACATATAGGTTCTTTTAAGATGTTAGGCCATCAAATATTGGTGTGCTTTCAAGAGAGATACTAATGGTTAGGGAATGATGAGATGACTTTCTTTAAGATGCTTAAGGTTGTGCCAATTAGGCCATATTGAAATAAATTTCGGGATACCATTTACCTATAGCTAAAATAGATGTGCATTAGACCTTTTTCAGGTCTCAATAGTTTTTTCTTCACAAGGCGAGTTTGATGTCGGCATAAATAAAGAAGAATGTGAAGTGGCTTCGAAAAGAAGGGATAAACGGTGCAAGTATACAGAGTAAGAACGGTTTGGATATAGTCTATTTATAACTGATCCTGAATTTCTTCTGCATATATTCCATGTATTCGTTTCCGTATCGAACATCCAGAACCCATGCCTGATATTGTTTTTCGTACGGCACCTTTTTATTTTGGACATACTCTACAGGATAAAAGAGAATGGGTACCCTCTTCATACGATAGACACCAGTCAATTGTGCAATAGCTACAGACAGTATATTCCAGGGCAGACCTTCAGGATTGGTCACCAGGATCTTGATACCATTTAGAAGTTCAGAAAGATTGAATCCAAGATCTGATTGGTCCACAATGAGAACTGCATTCAGTTCACCATTATGGCTGAGAGAATATGTACGCCATTTCCGTAAAAAACCGAGTCTCTTATAAATTTCTTCCAACGGTTCTTTGACAGGCCCCTTTTTCTCTAAATCTAAGGCATCCAGAAGCAGGCCACCAGAATAATGATTATAAAACCGATGCAGCTCCCACAAATCACGCCCTGATGATTCTTGTAGCGACCATCTAATTGGCAGTTTAGCGCCAAGAGACAAGCTCGTATAGGGAAGATAATAGAAGAGATCCATAGAGCAACCACGAGGGTTTTCCAGGTCTCTGGCAAAGCCGCCAAAGACTCGATCCGGGAACTTATTTTCTGGACGGAAATAACTCACCATATACTCTGTTTTTGCAGAAGGAAGACGATGCATATCATTGAGATAATACATGATTTCCTTTAATACCATAAGACCAGGACGCTTACCTTTCATGACCCTGGCAGCATGGTGATGAATCATCCAGGCCCTCTCGTAGGCCTTCACCATGGAGATATGGCCATAGATCCGCCCGTTTTTTTGATACGTGAAATGCTGTGCAATCTCTGGGTTCTCCTGGTAAAGTTTTTGATAGGTTTTCTTGAAATCCTTCCGATAAGACTGAATCAGACGATACTTCTTGGGGTAGATAAAGCCGGTCTCAAAAAAGAATTCCCACAGGGCATCCATATCTACCTCACTAGAAATATAGGCATGAGGATCCAGCGCACTGGCAAGGACCTGAGTTAAGCGGTTATAAGTATTAATATCCATCTCTAAGATGGCCAGCCCGCATCGGATTCCTTTTTCTTTCTCCTCTAAGCGATAGATCACTTGTGCAGCGCATTTGATCTGTAGTGCGCCGGCAAAATCGATCATAAGCTCGGGAATGATCATGCCCAACATCAAAATTCCCTCATCTACCTTTTCATATGCAGAAAACCCAGAGGTGGATAAATCTGACACCTCCAGTTGAATTCTCTTTTTTAAGAAAGGATGATTA
>QMLT01000298.1 GCA_003646875.1 Deltaproteobacteria bacterium | reverse complement strand
TCTGCTACACGCGCTGCAAATCTCACCCGTCAACTGCTTCTTTTCAGCCGCAGGCAGCCAATGGAGTTTACTCCTATCAATCTCAACACCACGGTTGATAATCTGCTAAAGATGCTCAACCGCCTCATCGGTGAGGATATTACCATAAAAACTGAGCTTGAGCCTGAACTCTGGACAGTCCAGGCAGATGCAGGAAACATAGAGCAGGCAATCATGAACCTGACAGTCAATGCAAGAGATGCCATGCCTGAAGGTGGAACACTTACCATCACCACTGAGAATGTGAATTTAGATGAAGATTACTGCAAGACTTACACATATGCACGCCCAGGAAGATTTGTATGTTTAACTGTTGAGGACACCGGGATTGGCATGGATAAAGAGACCATTCCACACATCTTTGAACCTTTCTTTAGCACCAAGGGAGCTGGAAAGGGCACTGGCATGGGGCTTTCCGTTGTCCATGGCATTGTAAAACAGCATGAAGGGTGGGTAAATGTCTATAGTGAGCCAGGACAAGGATCAACCTTGAAGATCTATCTACCTGCTGTTTCCTTAAAGCCGGAAGAGGAGCCTGAAGACACAATATCACAAAAAAATCTTCAAGGAAGCGGCGAGAATATTCTTTTGGTTGAAGATGAAGAGGGGGTCCGTGAATTTGCCACAAGTGCGCTCCATGAGAACGGCTATGTTATATATGAAGCAGCAAGCGCTGAAGAGGCGCTTGATATCTTTGAGAAAGAAAAGGGGAATTTTGATCTTGTTTTCAGCGATGTGGTCTTGCCTGGTAAAGGCGGCCTTGAACTGATTGACCAGCTCCTCTCACAAAAACCCGATCTCAGGGTATTGCTTAGCAGTGGCTATACTGATCAAAAATCCCAATGGCCTGTGATACGTAAAAGAGGATTTCGGTTTCTACAGAAACCTTACGCCTTAACTGACCTTCTTCGAGGCATTAATGAGGCTATAGGGCAGGATAAGTAAAACTCAGAAAAAAAGGCAGTATGTGATGTTAGGGACAAACACTGTCTCACCGCCCGTCCCTGCAGATGGCTGAGGGGATTAATGCGCCTGAGAGAGATTAAAGGCAGGTTTCTTTGTGTCCCTGGCCCAGAGCTGTCCCATACAATCGGGATTAGGCTGTATTGCCAGGACTGATAAATAATATAGAAATTGCAATATTTGCCGAGGAGGTCGCGCTCTCCGAGGCGTAGGCTACGAGCCGGAAGCCAGGGCAGGCCAGTCATGCCTCAATAGCTAGAAATTGTAAGCTTTGACCAGGAAAGACTTAGATCTGCCATTGAGGAGTGTAGGGGATTTTAAGCCCTTCCTTTTTCAAACCTCTCCTCTAACCGCTCAAACCTTCTATCTACCATCTCCTGATATTCTTTAATATCTTCCTCGGTCAGGTGTCTAAATCTGCCCTGAAGGTGAATATATTTATCCACTGGAATAATTTCATCAGGGATAACTGTTTGTGTATAGATCTCAGCGTCGTGTACCTCATATAAAGGAAAGATATTGGATAGCACGGCCAGGCGCATAGCCTCTATGGACAAATTCTCAGGCATTCTCCAGCCTGTGGGGCAGGCGGCAAGAAGATGGATAAACTTTGTCCCTTTTATTTTCCTGGCCTTTTTAAACTTGGCAATCATATCCTGGGGATAGGCGGCTGTGGCTGTGGCAAGGTAAGGGATCCTGTGGGCAATCATTATCTCATCAAAATCCTTTTTTTGCTCTTGCTTTGGCTTTTTCATTGGTGTTGTTGTTGTCCAGGAACCCTTAGGGGTTGCGCTTGAGCGCTGGATTCCTGTATTCATATATGCCTCGTTGTCGTAGCATACATAGATAACATCATCATTTCTCTCTGCAGCGCCTGATAAGGCCTGGATGCCAATATCAAAGGTGCCTCCATCACCTGCCCATCCAACAACACAGACATTATCCATTCCCCTTTTTTTGTATGCTGCCTTAACGCCGGATATGGTTGCCCCGGTTGTCTCAAAGGCGCAATGAAAAAAGGGAACATCAATGGTGGAGAAAGACCAGGTGCCTGGTATGATCGTCCAGCAGCAGGCAGGCACAACAAGCACGGTTGGTTTTCCGAGGCCTTTTAATGCAAGTCTCATGGAAAGAGATGCCCCGCAACCGGCGCAGGCCAGATTTCCAGAGGTCATAAATTCATCTTCAGGGATATCCCTGTTGTCAAATCTTTGATTTAGGCTATACATAATTTACTCCTATCCACATATCGACATCATCTGGCCGATCATCTCGTAATGTTTTTTGATAAATTTCCTCAATGGTTTTAACATTTATATCCCGGCCACCAAGACCGGCAATATAGCCATAGATAAGGGGTCTTTGTGCGTCTGGAAGCTCGTAAAGGGCGCTTCTGATCTCCTGTGCCCAAATGCCTGTGGCGCCCGGGGAAAAATTCCGGTCAATAACTGCTACCTTTTTCTTTCCCCTCAAGGTTTCTATAATCGCCTCCCTTGGAAATGGGCGAAGGGTCTTTAGCTTTACCATACCCACCCTTTGCCCTCTTTCCCTTAAGGCGTCTATAGCATCCCTTCCTGTAGATGCTGCCGTGCCTGAGACAGCCATAACAACATCTGCATCATCGATTTTGTATCCTTCAACCTGGTAATAGCTCCTTCCAAACACCCCGGCAAATTCTTGATGAACGGAGGTAATGACATCTTTTGCCTTCTCCATATCCCTCTGGATTTGCCACCTGAATTCCATATAATCCGTATTCATGGTAATGCCGCCGAAGGTTTTGGGATTATCCGGGTTGAGCCACAGGTCTCCCGGATCAAAAGGAGGAAGAAAGCCCCTCACTTTCTCCTTATCCGGGATGTCTATTGGCTCAGAGGTGTGGGAGAGAAAAAATGCATCCAGGACGACCATTGCGGGGAGACGTAAGGACTCAGCAATCTTGAATGCCATGATGGTTGTATCCAGGACCTCCTGGTTTCCCTCACAGTAAAGTTGGATCCAGCCAGTTTCCCTCTGTGAGACAGAATCGGTCTGATCACTCCAGATACTCCATGGAGCAGCCGCTGCCCGGTTGACATTGGCAAGCACTATAGGTGTCCTGGCGCCAGTCGCATAATGGAGCATTTCATGCATCAGGAATAATCCCTGTCCGCAGGTGGCAGTAAATGCTCGTGCCCCACCCATTGATGCACCAATGCATGCGGCCATGGCTGAGTGTTCGGATTCCACCCTGATGTAGTCGAAATCTGCCAATCCTTCAGCCTGCATATTGGCAAGC
>QMLT01000297.1 GCA_003646875.1 Deltaproteobacteria bacterium | reverse complement strand
TCTGTCAGGCAATAAAGCACAACAAGGCTTGCATAAAGCCAGGGAGCGTATAGGTATGTCTTTTTTGATGCACATGCCCTCTAACTAATGCACAGGAAGATCCCCATAAATCCCTATAGATTGGGAAGCCATGTAGCATAATAGTAAATCCGCGTGCGCGAGCGGGCCGATTTATGGGGGCATGCTAAGGCCGTCTGTTCAAGGGTATGTGCGCTAGCGCAAGAAAAATCGGACAAAAAAAGAAAGAAATTACCCCACACCCTCCAGTCCGAATTTAGTTATTTTTCGTAATGGCCGGGGGCAGAAGAAACAGAATTTTGTCATCAGCTCAAGAGCAGTCATTTCTTTCAAGCCCATAACCTCTTTTAATACCTCCCAGTAATTTCTCTTCCATGGTGGCCCATTTTGTTTTTCCTTTTCATGCTCACGGTATTGCCTATTGGCTTCAATCTTGGCAGTGTTGACCCCCTGGTGAAAATCGTCCGGTGTCACTCCATTTAGTGATGGCCTGGGAATATCCTCGTTCAATAACAAGGCCGTTTCCCTTACCGAGGCATCAACCCGGAGCAGAAGGTTTTTTTCTTTATCCGGTTCAGTTTCCCGTCTTGCCCATACATTGTAGAACACGTTCTTAAACTCCTTGACACCACATTCAACAGATCCATTGTATTGGGGAACACAGGAGGGTATCCGTTTGTGAACGATGTCAGCCTTCTCCAGTAGCCTTCCATGTTCATCACTAACGTAGGGTGAACCGTTGTCGCTGAGAAGGAATTCTTGAGGGCCATTGCCGCCGTTTTTTGCCAATGCCTGATTGACAGGCTCCTCGACCAGGGCAGCATTTGCCCACTTTGAGACCGCAACGCCAAGGTAGTATTGGCTTGCCACATCGATAAGCAGGCTGGCCTTGAATGTCTGGCCGTATACTATCACCTCCGTAAAGTCCTCTGCCCATATCTGGCCAATTCCTTCTGGCCTTTCATGCTCATATCGTGTTCGGGGTGGAAGAAGGCCCCGATTTGATACCTCCTGAAAAAGGAGGCGTTTCACTGATTTTTTGACCTGATCATAGGCCTTCGTGGAAATATAACCCAGACGATGGTAGATCATATATACCTGGCCTTTACGTCCACCCATATGGGGGTAATCCATGATCACGGTCACTGCATTTTCAACTGTCTTCTCGGGAAACATCTTATGCTCCCTTTGCTTACGTTCTTCAACACCTCGACGCCATTCATAGATCTGGCTGCGGGAAAATACACACTGACTTATTATTCGCCTTAGCGGCACTCGTTGACAATTTTGATGGAGATGATCCAGCAATTCTATGATCTCCTTTTTCTCTTTTTTTTTATCTGCTTCTTAACAACCGGTCCTTTGGAATCATCTACAACTTCACCCCGGAGTTCAGCAGCCTCTATCTCCGCCCACTTCAATCGTAACTTGAGAAACTCACTGCGGCAGTAAAGAAGCTCTCTTTCCGTGGCTTCCCGCTCATAGTTGTTTTCCAATTCTTCAATACGTTTCCATGCCTCCTCAAGTGTTGAAGGTTTGCCTTCAGGTTTGCGGCCTGGCTTGGACATCAAGAAAGAATCAAGAAGGCTCTTCTCGCACTCTCGTATGATATCGTACATATATGAACGGTCCATCCCCCATTTTCGGGCCAGTTCAGCCCTGTTCGAGGATTGAAGAAACTCCTTGTAGAGCTTAAGTTTTCTCTCCGGGGAGAGCCTTCGACCTTTAAGGGATCTGACCGCCATCAAAAACTCGTTAGGGTCTTTATGATCCTCAAGGTCATAGACCTTGATCTCTTTTAAAGGAAACTGTTCCTTAAGATCCAATAAGGCACTGTAACCTCCACGGTCATAGTCCAGAGCTGAGATTATGTCTCTGGCGGAGCCAACAAGGGCAGGGTCAAAATTCACATCATTTCCCAGAACTGCCAGTCCAGGCGGAGCATGCTCCTCAAGGGTTTTGATGCTCAGATAGTCGATAATGCCTTCACAGATGAATACTGTTTCAGCTCTTGGCAATAGGCCCCAGTCCTGTGTAAACACGCTCCTTGAGCCCAATACAAATTTGTTAGGGCCGTCCACCTGATGGTTGTCAAGGCACTTTAACTCCCTTTTGCCATTAAAGACCGCAAAACAGCAGTAGGAATGACCTTTATAGCGGTTGTGAAGGAGGATATCCTCTTCTATCAGCTCACTGATCAACACTTCAGAGATACCACGTTTAAATAGGTAATCCCGGCATACCGAGATATCCTCTTCTTTGAACTGATTATATAGTCGGTTCACATCATATGACCTCTGCGTGGCGCTGGAGGGGTCAACGTCTGGAGCTAAATCATCAGCGCTGGCTTTCACAGACTCCTCTGTGTCAAAGGCACAGGCAGGGATAGCGGAGAGAGCCCGACGTATATAAGACAATACCTCAGAGAACCTCTCAAGGTTTTCCTTTATCCGAACAAAGTCGAAGATACTGCCACCTAAACCACTTGAAAAATCCTTGAAAAGCCATTTGTCCTTTACCAGACGCACGAAAAAACTCGGGGTTTTCTCCTCACTAAAGGGCGAGTGACACACATATTGCCCGCCTATACGACGAAACTCCATATGGTAATGTTGAGTTAAGAAGTCGACCAGATTAACCCCCTTCAAGGCATCAATGTCCGGTGTCATGAATACCCTCCTCCTTTAGAAGTTTTCCATCCAGGAAGACCTGAAGTCCTTCGTGAGAAAAGACCACACTCAGTGTACAGTCATGAACCTTATAAACCAGATAACCCTTTGAGAGGTCAAGGTTTTTCCCGGATAGGGAAGACTCTATACGAGAGGTTTCACCTATCACACCATAGAAGCGGTCCGATGGACGGGCACCATCAATGCCCTGATGAGGACGCTCAAAATTATAGCCCTTGATAAAGTCTTCGATCCCTTTTTTAGCCTCTTCAAAACTGGTAAAGCGGATCTTTTGTAATAACTCTTTCTTGATCGTCTGGATCAGTCTCTCTACCTTTCCAGTCGTCTGAGGGCTATGGGGGTCCGAGACAATATGCTCGATCTTTTGCTCATCCAGATATTCCTGAAAGGTGGTCCGCTCCATAGTCCAGGTGTAAAAGCCACGACCCTGATCGGTCAACAGCTTCACAGGTTTTCCGTGATTTACACAGGCATTATGGATAACCTCGATCAAGGTTGTACCACGCTGATCGCTACAGAGATCTGCTGCCACACAAAATCGGCTATAATCATCGATGATCACTATTAGGTAAAGAACCG
>QMLT01000296.1 GCA_003646875.1 Deltaproteobacteria bacterium | reverse complement strand
GGGGATATCCCCTTTCCCAGTGCACCGTTTAATGCATTGTCAAGATCTTTTGCCATAACAAGACGATTACTAAATGCGACAATAACCCTTTTTAATTCCGGCAGGGAAGCAGCCCTTGATTTTTCCACTAATGGAGAAACTCCAGCTCCTCCACTTGGGGATTTTCTAAAAGGGCTTGGCTTAGGCGCTGTTGTTGAAGGAGTTTCCCTCTCCTCTTGTTTTGCTTCCAGGTAAACAGGTTCCACATAGATAAATGAGTCACTAATAGGAATGGCAAGCAGATTGCCTCTGATTACTCTGGAGCCTTTCTGACCCCATAAGCTCAACTCCCGGGAAATATCCGTTTGCTGATCCACCCTGGCTTCAATCTGCATAGGACCGTACACGAGTTTTTCTTTGGGTAATTTATAGACCAAGAGATTGCCATAATTTGGCAGGTCACTTCTGGCTGCCAGCCAGGCAATCATATTGTCTTTCCTGGAAGGGGTGAAAGGCAGCATCAGAATAAACTCTTCTTTAATTTCTTCATGCACTTTTATAATGATATAGTATGGTTGCATCTCTTGCCGGGTATCACTGTATATCTCGTCTGGAATTTGCCAGAGGTCTTCCTGGTTATAGAAGACCTGGACTTCCTCCATATGATATGTTTTATACATACCCACCTGGATCCTAAAGAGGTCCTTGGGGTACCGGATATGTTTTTTTAGGCCAGAGGGCATCTCATCGAAAGGCTTAAATAGGTCAGGGAAGATCCTTGAATAGGTTTTAACAATAGGATCTTCTTCATCAATCATGTAAAAGGAGACATTCCCATTATAGGTATCGATGGTTACCTTGACTGAATTCCGGATGTAATTGAGCTTTTTATTTTTTAGATACTTACTCGATCGGCGGGAATAAGGATACATATTAGAGGTTGTATAGGCATCTTGAATCCAATAGAGTTTTCCTTCAGAAATAACCAGATAAGGATCGCCATCATAATCCAGAAATGGCGCAATCGAACTCACTCTCTTATTAATCTGGCGGTTGTACATTATTCTACTCTCCGGGCTTAAATATGCTGTGAACAGTATCTGAGGATCTAAAAACCCAAGGGCAAATAATAGTCTTCGAGGGAAAGATTCGATAGGAACTCCTCCTGTTCCCTGATACGTAGTATAGACATTCTTATCCCCCTTGGGATAATCAAATTCCTTTGTCCTGGTCTTTACCAGGACAAAGTCATCGGTTTTTTCTCCATAATAGATCTCCGGGCGGTCTATCTTTAGGTCTGCACCAAAGGAAGGGGGGAGATCTTTAATAAGAAGATACGGAAGGCCTTCGCTGGTCACTTCATTTACCGGGCTTAAGGTTAATCCGTAGCCATGGGTATAAATCAGATGCCTGTTGACCCACGTATTTGCCTGTGGAGGAAGTTGATTTAGCGCTAACTCCCGTGCAGCCAATGTAACTTGCCGTAATTGTTTATTGATAAGGTAACGATCAACATCAACATTGTTAAAATCGTAATAGAGTCGTATCGATTGAATCTGCCTGTAGGTCTGAAGTAAGGGACGATCGTCCCAGATCCTGATATTTTGAATCGTCACATTGTGCTCCTCGATGTCTCCTGCGCTGAGTGTGTCGCTCACCGGGAAATTAACCTCTTGTATTTTATTCAGGTTATAAGCCTTGCGGGTATAGTCAATATTGTAGGCTATGTATGGAGATTCTTTCGCCAATTCATTGGGTTTTACCACTAATTTTTGCACCATGGAGGGTAGAATAGTGGCAAACACGACTACGGCGCCTATCCAGACTCCTGCCCCTATCATGATTACCTTTGTCCTGGGCTTAACTACATTAAGAAAAAAGACGACGGCCAGGCCCAGGGAGAAAGCGATTAAAATCCAATAGGCCCAAACCTTGATATGGACATCTGTATAGCTGGCACCGAAAGCAGGGCCCTGGGTAGAATAAAGGAGTTTATATATCTTTAGGTGATACCCCCACGCAAGAAGCAGAACAACTATTCCGGCAAGGAAAATAAGGTGTTTCTTGGCCTTGAGCGCAATAGTAACCTTGGGCACAGAGACTGGCCTACCTTCCGCCTGAGTAAAATCACCAATGACTTGAAGAGCGCCCTCCTTCAGATACCACCCCATGGTGAGCAGGCCTACTAAAATAAATAAAATCAGTAACCCATTTTGAATGAAAAGGTAAAAGGGAAGAGAAAACACGTAAAAACCAATGTCCTTGGCAAAAACAGGATCGGTATTCCCAAAAGGTTGCTGAAATAAATAGCGTAAGAACAGATCCCATTGGTATGAGCCCTTTGTGGCAACCACTAAACTAATAAGCAGCATAACCACTATGAAGAGAAGGCTTGTGCTTTTGCCTGAAAGACCAAGTTTGGCAAAATATCCACCGTCAGCCTTGAAGTCCATTTTCGGTCCACTGTCCTGGCTTAAGCGATTGGCTGCGTACAGGTTAAAAAATAATATAAGAATAAATACTAACCAAACTGCCGCGCCAAACCCGAACTTGCCTAAAAGCATCGTCCAGAAAATTGACGAGTACGTTAGATTTTCAAACCACAGCCAATCAGGACCTATGGAAACGATTAACCAAAGTAAAACAAAAATGAAAACGCCAAACCCGATTATTAATTTTTTATACATAACGCTCCGTCAGGATAAAGGTTGTAAATCTCTTAAATAAAACCTCCTGCATCGTATAGCAATTCTCACTTGGAAAAGAATACTAATACCCGGACAGCGATAATAGGCGCTTACATTATTTATTGCAAGTGGTTTTTCAAGCTGATAAGTATTATGGATAGATACTGATGATAAATATGCACCAGGTCTTTTGATATTTGTACATTCCTTGAGAAACCTTATTGATCAAAAAAGTAACTGCTTGGGTTAAGGGGCAAAAGTACGCGGATTTTCTCTTGACACGAGACATTTCATATTTTAGGGTGATCAATAACCAGAGTTGAGGAGCGGTGCTCATAAGTAGTCATGAGAAAGGGGAGCAGGACCCGTATAATGATCTTGTGGCAAAAGGGTGTACCGCCGAAGCCTGCTGATGGCCTGTTACACAAGCAGGCTGGGATTGTGGATAAAATCCGCAATACTGTCACGAGTTTTTTCGTGGAGCGCTCTCTAGGTGGGGTTGCAGTTGGAGCGTGCTTCAGCTGCTTTTTTTAGGTAAAAAAGGTAACCATTAAGCCACCAAGGTACAAAGAGGAGATAAATATAAATTGAATAACAGAGCTATACTAAAGAATAATTCTATAGTCTT
>QMLT01000295.1 GCA_003646875.1 Deltaproteobacteria bacterium | reverse complement strand
ATGCTGACAAGCCGACAGGGCCGTCAATAAGGACTGTCATATGAGGGTTGTTGCTCTTTTTAAAGGCCATAGTTGTCTTCCTTGGCTCAGGTGAATGGGTATGCATCTCCTTTTGTTAGGTGATTTTTTTATGGTACTAATGTAATTGCAGGGTTTAGGTATAAAAAATATATCAAAATGCTTTACAGTAATAAGAATAGTATATATATATGCAGTCTTTATGAATGATTGCTGATTATGCTCCAAAAATATGGATTCAGATAGTAAAAAATTGGTAACTACTCAGGTATCTTGCCACAAAGACACCAAGTTTAGCAAATTATTCTTTATTATAGACTGAAAAAACTACGTCATTCAATAATATTTATCTCTTCTTTGTGTCTTTGGGTGGCTGAATTGTTACAAAAAGAAAGGAAATTGGTATGGAACAAAAAAAGGTAATTTTAGCTTATAGCGGTGGGCTGGATACCTCTGTTATTTTAAAATGGTTAATGAACAAGGGCTACCAGGTAATCTGTTTTGTTGGAAATGTAGGTCAAAAAGAAGATTTTGAGGCGATCAAAAAAAAAGCGCTCCAGACTGGCGCCTCGAAGGTATATGTTGAAGATTTGAGAGAAGAGTTTATTGTAAACTATATCTATCCTGCGCTGAGAGCAAATGCGGCCTATGAAGGAAGATACTTGTTGGGCACAGCCCTATCCCGTCCCCTTCTTGCAAAAAGACAAGTCGAAATAGCAATGAAAGAGAAAACCGCAATCGTTTCGCATGGCGCAACAGGAAAAGGCAACGACCAGGTGCGCTTTGAGCTATCTTTCTATGCCTTGGACCCGAATATTCGGTGTATTACGCCCTGGAGAGATCCGGAGTTTACTTCTGAGTTTAAAGGCAGGACGGATTTAATCAATTATGCCCAAAAATGGGACATCCCTGTAAAGGCCTCCAAAGCAAAATCATATAGCGAGGATGAAAATCTATTGCACATCAGCCATGAGGCCGGAGTGCTTGAAGACCCGGCTTACAGGCCTTCTGAAGACATCTTTTCGCTCTCGCTATCACCTAAAAATGCCCAGGACAGGGAGACAATCCTTGATATTTACTTTAAAAGCGGCAACCCTGTCAAGGTTGTTAACAAGAACGACGGCACAGTAAAGGAAAAACCCTTAGACCTCTTTCTCTATTTGAATGAATTGGGTGGTCAAAACGGAATCGGCCGCCTTGATATGGTTGAAAATCGGCATCTCGGCATAAAATCAAGGGGTGTGTATGAAACACCTGGAGGCACCATACTATGGAAGGCTCACAGAGACCTTGAAGGAATAGCCATGGATAAGGAGGTAATGCATTTACGAGACAGTCTCATTCCCAAATTGTCAGAGTTATTGTATAATGGATTATGGTTTTCCCCGGAAGTTGATTTTTTAATGGCTGCTTTTAATCAGAGTCAGCAAGCCATTGACGGCAAGGTCTCCGTCTCTCTGTATAAGGGAAATGTTACTATAATTGGAAGAGAGTCACCTTTTTCCTTGTATGATAAGACGCTCTCCAGCATGGAAATCGAAGGCGGATTTAATGCAATAGACACTTCAGGGTTTATCAATATCACCGCCATGAGACTTAAGGCACATAAACTTATTTTACGAAAAAGAAAACCCAATGAATGGAGAGAAACCGCGTTAGGTAATACATAATGACAAATGACGTAAAAGGCTTATTTTTTCCCAACCTATAGGGTATGTAGCAATCTGATAGAGATAGACATCCTCATCCACATCCTCAATAATTTAGTATTTCTTCGTGAACGTTGAATATATACGCGATCAAAGCTGCCCTTGTCCACATACCGTTTCGCTCCTGCCGCCAATACATGGCCCTTGGATCAGAATCGATGGCTACATCAATTTCATCTCTTCGCGGAAAAGGATGCATAATGACTGCGTTCGCTCTTACTTTAGACATGTCAGAGGGTCGAAGCTTAAACCTGGAAGTATCAACCCTGCTTGAATCACCAGCGCTAATATCGTGCTCATCTTGAATCCTGGTCATGTAAATTGCATCGGCCTTAGAAAGAACGTTTTCCAGAGCCTCAGTTTCAACATGATACGGGATTTTATATCGTTCCAGGAAACTGCGCACATCCTCTTTCATCTGGAATGGCTTGGGAGAAGCAAAGATGATCTCGATATCTTCAAAATTTTTCATCAAGTAGCTTAACGATCGTACTGTTCTTCCCCTTTTAAGATCCCCGCACATCAAAATTGTTTTCCCATCGAGTCCACCCTGGTTTGCGAATGATCTTTGCAGGGTATATACATCCAGTATCGCTTGTGTGGGATGCTGATCGCTTCCTGAACCTCCGTTAATAATAGGGACCGGGCGGTTGGTATGAGTATTGAGCAGCCAGGCGGAACGTTCAGCAGTGTCCTGTCCTTTATGTCTCATAATGATTAAATCGGTATAGGACGAAAAGGTCCGCAAGCTATCATCATAGCTTTCACCCTTAACCTCCGATGAAACGCTGACATCACGAATTTCAGATGTTTTCATCCCTAATATGTGACACGCACTATCAAAAGAGAGGAAAGTCCTGGATGAAGGCTGGGTAAAATAGAGCATGGCTCGTTTGTGACAGAGGATATTTTGGATGAAAAGTGAGCCAGCCTTACTGTCTGATATATGTCGAAGGTGATTTGTAATTTCATAGATATTGTCTATAATTTTGCGATTCAACTGCTGGGAGATTATCATGTCAAAAAGGCGCCCATTTTTCTCAAAACACTTAAGCTTTTCCTCTGTTGGAAGTTTTTGAAATTCAGCGAATCTTTCGTCCAGGATATTCATGTAATCCTCCAATTGAAATTTGAGTAATTATATGCCTTTAGAAAGAAAAACGGTAACTTCTCAATAAGTTGGGGCAGCAGGTTAAAAATGCTGCATTTAAGGAGCATACAGGTATGTCTTTTTTTGTCTCATGCCCTATAAGTAATGCTTAAGACACCCCATAAATCGGGCAACCGACAAGTCGCATAATAGTAAAATCCACGTTGCACGTGCGAGCCGATTTATGGGGGCACGCTGATGCTCCCTGACTTTATGCAGGACTTGTTGTGCCTTATTGCCTGACAGATACCCCAACTTATTGAGAAGTTACGCGATGAGCGCTTTCAATCTCACCGGAACCAATAGGTAAACCGGCCTCCAATGCCCCTTATAATTAACCTGTCCCGGCCTGTTTTTGATATAGCGATAGCATTTTCTAACAGGCGCATCCTTATCCGGCACTGAGTCAGGCTCTATATTAGGT
>QMLT01000294.1 GCA_003646875.1 Deltaproteobacteria bacterium | reverse complement strand
GGCAGGGCCTGGAGCGAGAGTGATGGCGGGCAGCGCTATCCTTGGTGTCTTGGTGGCTAGCTAAGCAGTTACAAAAAAATAAACATTTCAAAAGATCAAATTTTCCATCCTCAATGTAAACTGAAAAATCATATATATGCAAAGAAAGAGATGTCTATAGCCAATATTCTTTGGCTTTACAAAAAAAGAGCCGTACACAATTTCTTAACAACCATAAAATGGCAAGTCTAAAAATGCAAGGAAGATGACATGAAAGTCCTCATTAGTGATCCCCTATCAGAGGTTGGTGTAAAGACATTTCAAGAAACTCCTGATATCGAGGTTGATGTAAACACCGATCTGTCCCCTGAAAAACTAAAAAAAATTATTGGGGACTATCATGCGCTTGTTATACGGAGCGCCACCAAGGCCACTGCTGAAATCATTGAGGCAGCCCATAATTTGAAGGTTATTGGCAGAGCCGGCATAGGTTTAGACAATGTGGACATCCCTGCTGCAAGTAAAAAGGGAATTGTGGTTATGAATACCCCGGAGGGTAACACTATAACAGCCGCTGAACATACCATTGCAATGATTATGGCCCTCTCACGTAACATCCCCCAGGCAAGCGCATCTCTTAAGGAGGGAAAATGGGAGAAGAAAAAATTCCAGGGCCGGGAAATCTTTAACAAAACTCTTGGTGTTATTGGAATTGGGCGCATAGGACGGCTTGTGTCTGAGAGGGCGAAAGCAATGGAGATGAAGGTCATTGCCTATGATCCTTACATAAAGCCAGAGATCATTGAGAGAATGGATATCGAACCTGTTTCCTTTGATGACCTGCTTCAAAGATCCGATTATATCACCATTCATACGCCGAGCACTGCGGAAACCATTAATATGATAGACAGGCAGGCAATTGCCAAAATGAAAAAAGGGGCAATGCTTATCAACTGCGCCCGCGGTGGGATAATCAATGAAGATGATCTCCTTGAGGCCTTAAAATCAGGCCACCTATCAGGCGCAGCCTTAGATGTCTTTATAAAAGAGCCGCCCGGCAAGACAGAACTGATGAGTTTGCCTAACCTGATAGCTACACCCCACCTTGGCGCTTCAACCAAGGAGGCACAGGACAAAGTGGCTAAAGATGTGGCCGAGCAAACTATCGGATATCTTTTATATGGCTCAGTAAAAAATGCTGTGAATGTCCCAAGTATCAGCCCAGAACTGCTATCCACTTTAAGACCATATGCCACCTTAGCTGAAAAGATGGGATCCCTCCAGAGCCAGCTCGCTAATAATGCTATCCTGGAAGTTCAGATAAATTACTCAGGAAAGGTATCCAATTATGACGTAACCCCTCTCACTACTGCAATGCTCAAAGGGCTTCTCACTCCTCTTCTTAAAGATCAGGTGAACTTTGTTAATGCCCCTGTTATTGCTGCCGAGCGGGGCATGAAAGTGGTGGAATCTAAAACTAAGGCGCCTGAGGATTTTTCCAGCCTTATCAAGATTACCGTTAAGACACGAAAAACTAAAAATATCATATCTGGGACCATATTCGGTAATAATTTACTCAGAATTCTGCGCCTCAATAACTTTTATCTTGAGGCCATCCCTGAAGGCCATAACCTGTTGATAAACAATCTCGACAAACCTGGTGTCATCGGCAAAATTACCAGCACCCTTGGAAGATATGAGGTTAACATCAGTCGAATGCAAGTGGGCGAAGAAAAGGCGAAAAAACAGAATGTGATTTTTTTGACTACAAATGTTTCAGTAAAAGATGAAATTCTTGAAGAATTGCGCGGCCTGGAAGATATTCTGTTAGTAAAAAGGATAGAGTTGTGAATGCTTCAAAAAATCCATGTATCAGCAAATTGTATGAGGCTGCCCGTGATAGAGGTTGTTGCGGGCTGATGTAGCATAACAACCAAAAAAGGGGGGGGGTACAATGAAAAGATCAATGTTTTTTCTTGACCAAAAGGATATGCCAACTCATTGGTATAATATCCAGGCAGATTTGCCAGAGCCGCTTCCACCGGTTTTGCACCCGGGAACAGGAAATCCTGTAACACCGGATGACCTGGCTCCTTTATTTCCTATGGAGCTTATCAAACAGGAGGTAAGCACCGAGCGCTGGATTGAAATCCCAGAGGAGCTACAGGATATCTACCGGACTTGGAGACCAACGGTGTTGCACCGTGCATATCGCCTCGAGAAGGCCTTAGACACGCCGGCAAAGATCTTCTTTAAGTATGAAGGGACAAACCAGGCTGGCAGCCATAAGCCTAATACTGCTGTGGCTCAATGCTATTATAACATGAAGGAGGGCATAAAACGAATAACTACAGAGACTGGCGCCGGACAGTGGGGCAGCGCTTTGAGTATGGCCGGTGCTTTCTTTGATGTAGAAATCAAGGTTTATATGGTCAGGATAAGTTATGACCAGAAGCCATATCGCCGCATTGCAATGGAGGTCTGGGGGGCAAACTGTGTCCCAAGCCCCAGCACCGAAACCAAGGCGGGCAGAGATATGCTGGAAAAATGGCCTGATTGTCCTGGAAGCCTGGGACTTGCCATCAGTGAGGCAGTGGAGGATGCAGTAAGTCGTGATGACACCCACTATTCCCTGGGCAGTGTGCTTAACCATGTCCTGCTTCATCAGACCATACAGGGGGAGGAGTGTCGGAGACAAATGGAGATGGCAGATGCCTACCCTGATATTATTGTAGGCAACATTGGCGGCGGCTCAAACTTCGGCGGGCAATTTCTGCCCTGGATCAGGGATAAAATCAGCGGAGAAAAGCCAGACATGCGTGTCATCTGTGTTGAGCCCGAAAGTTGCCCCAGTGTCACTAAGGGACTCTATACCTATGATTTTGGCGATGCAGTTGGCATGACTCCCCTGTTCAAGATGAATACACTGGGCCACGGCTTTATCCCGCCTCCGGTACATGCTGGAGGACTGCGATATCATGGGATGGCGCCAATCATATGCCACCTTCATGAATTAGGCCTTGTTGAAGCCGTAGCTGTGCATCAGACTGCTACCTTCGCCGCCGGCGTACAGTTTGCTCGCACGGAAGGCATTATAAGCGGGCCTGAACCATGTCACAATATCAAGGTTGCTATTGATGAGGCCCTCAAGTGTAAAGAATCGGGGGAAGCAAAAACAATCTTGATAGCCCACAGTGGACATGGACACTTTGACCTTGCTGCATATGATGCATACCTGTCGGGTAAACTCAAAGACTATGCCTATCCTGAGGAGGAGGTAAAGAAGGCGCAGACTGAATTGCCCAAGGTAGCGGCTTAAGCATAAGGCTTACGCG
>QMLT01000293.1 GCA_003646875.1 Deltaproteobacteria bacterium | reverse complement strand
TTGCAATAGCCTTGATTTCCATGTCTTAAAACCTACATAATTCCCTATTTGGAAAGAGTCCGTTGTGCTCGTCAGTTGTCAGTCGAAGAGATAATACAACTGACCACTAACAAATAACAAATGACAACTTATTATTTCTTCCCTTTCAAACGAGATTTCTTATCCCCTCCGGCATGGCTATAAAATATTCTTGTTGGTGAAAACTCACCTAATTTATGTCCAACCATATCTTCGGTGATAAATACCGGAACAAATTTCTTCCCGTTATGCACAGCAAAGGTTAGACCTATAAACTCTGGAAAAATAGTAGACCGCCGAGACCATGTCTTGATAACCTGATGACTGTTTTCCTTTCTGGCTTTATTTACCTTCTTCATCAGACTATCATCCACAAAAGGTCCCTTCTTTACTGAACGTGGCAATCCTTTCTCCTTTCCTATTTTCTTCTTTTGATAATCAATCTATCACTTGTCTTGTTACGTTTTGTTCTGAAACCCTTAGTAGGTACCCCCCAAGGTGTAACTGGATGTCTACCCCCTGACGATCTTCCTTCTCCACCCCCAAGAGGATGATCAACTGGGTTCATAGCTACACCCCTTACATGCGGTCTTCTTCCTAAATACCTCGATCTTCCTGCCTTGCCAAGAGAGATATTTTCATGATCTAAATTCCCTATTTCACCAATGGTAGCCCGGCAGCCTAATAAAATCATCCGTACCTCGCCTGAGGGAAGCTTCACCTGAGCGTACTTTCCTTCCTTAGCCATTAATTGGGCATACCCGCCTGCACTTCTTGCGAGCTGTCCCCCGTAACCGACATGTAATTCTATATTATGTATATGTGTGCCCATGGGAATATTTGCCAGGGGTACAGTGTTGCCTATTTTTATCTCCACATTCTCTCCAGATTCTACCCTATCGCCAACTTGTAATTTATCGGGCGCCAATATATATGACTTCTCTCCATCTAAATAGTGAAGGAGCGCAATCCTTGCTGACCTATTAGGGTCATATTCAATAGAAGCAACAGTGGCTGGAATATTATCTTTCTTCCTTTTAAAATCAATGATCCTGTATCTCCTCTTGTGTCCTTCTCCCCTGTGCCTTACAGTGATTCTTCCTTGAGAATTCCTGCCGCCAGAGCTCTTTGTTGGTTTTAATAAGCTCTTTTCCGGCTTACTCGCTGTAATCTCTTCAAAACGTGATACCGTCTGAAATCGTCTTCCAGGCGAGGTTGGATTATTTTTTTTAAGCGCCATATCTCTCCCGTTTAAACACCCTCAAAAAATTCAATATTTTCACCTGGTGCAAGTCTTACAATTGCCTTTTTCCAGTCTGGTTTTCTCCCTACATTCCTTCCTACTGTGCGTTTCTTTCCTTTAACATTAGTGACAGTTACGCTTAAAACCTTCACCTTAAATATGTTCTCAACGGCATTTCTCACCAATATCTTGTTGGCGCGTCTATCCACCTCGAATGTAAGTTGATTCGCTTGTTCCTTTTGCTTCGTAGCTTTTTCTGTTATAAGCGGTTTTTTAATTATCTGATAAAAATCCATCACCGAGCGAGGGCCTCCTCTACTATTCCTAAAGCTCCTTCAACAAATAAGAGATATTCGTGATGTAAAATATCGTATACATTGAGTCCTTCAGCCCTTAAAAGTTTAACCTTTTTAATATTTCTTGAGGATTTTTCAAGGTTCTCATCCGCCCTTTCCGTAACTATCAGGGCATTGTCTACATCGAAGTTCTTTAAAACGCCAAAGAATTTTCGTGTGCTTATTTCTTCAAGATGAATGTTATCAACCACAAAGAGTTGTCCTGCCTTGAATTTATCGGCTAAGGCCATCCGTAATGCTGCCTTTCTGATCTTCTTGTTAACCTTAAATGAATAATCTCTTGGTATAGGCCCAAAGGCTACACCGCCACCCCTTCTTATCGGTGAAGACGCTGCTCCTACCCTTGCTCGACCTGTGCCTTTCTGGCGCCATAGTTTTTTACTGCTCGCTTTTACTTTAGATCTATTTTTAGTCGATGCACTTCCGGAGCGAGAGCTTGCCAATTGACCCCTTACCACCTGATGAATTATATCTTCTCGGACAGAAACATTGAAGATTTCATCCTTTATATCGCGCTCATAAATCTTCTCGCCTTTTACATTATGTACATCTATAAAAGCCACTGTCTCCTTATCCACTTAATAATTGCTAATTTTTACCTCTAAGAGGCTCCCTCTGCTACCAGGAACCGAACCTTTGAGCAAGATTAAATTTTTCTCTTTCACAACATCAAATACCCTTAAATTTTTAACTGTCACTTTTTCGTTACCCATCCTACCAGGAAGTTTTTTTTCTTTCATCACCCTGCTTGGAGTAGCGCTTGCACCAAGAGAACCAGGAACCTTGTGGGATCGACAGCCATGAGTTTTCCCTCCTCCACTGAATCCCCATCTTTTCACAACTCCGCTGAAACCCCTCCCTTTGCTCGAGCCTCTTACACTTACTAAATCCCCAGCATTGAATATCTCACTACTAATCTCCTGACCGAGTTCAAATCCATCAACATCATCTACTTTTATTTCCCGTATAAAGTTAAATCCACCTTTTCCTGCTGCTTTCAGGTGACCGGACAGAGGCTTATTTATTCGTTTATCTTTTTTTGGCTGAAAACCTATTTGAATAGCATTATATCCCTCTTTATCAACCCTCTTAATCTGGATGATATAACATGGGCCAACCTCCAGCACAGAGACCGGGACAGACTCTCCGTTATCTCTAAACACACGTGTCATACCAATCTTTTTCCCCAGAATTCCTTTGATCATAGTTTCTGTTTCCCTAAAGCTTTATATCCACATCCACTCCAGCGGCAAGATCCAATTTCATAAGGGCATCCACTGTCTGCTGAGTTGGCTCTAAAATATCTATTAACCTCTTATGTGTTCGTATCTCAAATTGTTCTCTTGATTTTTTATCCACGTGAGGTGACCGTAAAACACAATATTTATTAATCTCTGTGGGGAGTGGTATCGGACCAGCAACCTTCGCTCCGGTACTCTGAGCAGTACCCACAATCTCTGAAACAGATTGATCTAAAAGTTTATGATCATATGCCTTTAACCTAATCCGAATCTTCTGATTATTCATAACGGTTTTGCCTTATTCCACTATCTCACTTATTACTCCAGCGCCAACTGTTTTACCGCCTTCCCGAATAGCAAAGCGGAGCTCCTTTTCCATCGCTATCGAGGTTATCAGGTTTACCTCCAAAGAGACATTATCACCAGGCATAACCATCTCTACTCCCTCTGGAAGGGTGACGACACCGGTCACA
>QMLT01000292.1 GCA_003646875.1 Deltaproteobacteria bacterium | reverse complement strand
GCGGGCAGGTTCAAGTTTCGGTAGAATGACCAAGTTTTCCAATTAATTTAATTTACGCCGAAATGATATGCAACATAAATCCGTAATCCAAAATACTATAGTTCTTGATATTAAATCTATTATCAGCTAATTTAATAGGTCATTATGAATAGATCGCCTAACAATGTAACCATCGATCTTTCTGCCTTAAAAGATAATCTTATAAAAATAAGGGAATTAGTGGGTAAAAAGACCAAGATCATGGGCATTGTCAAATCTGATGCCTATGGTCATGGCCTAATCCCGGTAGCGAGAGAATTAGAGAAAAATCATATTGATTCACTTGCTGTGGACTATCTTTCTGAAGCTATAAAACTGAGAAATGCAGGGGTTAACATACCAGTTGTAATTTTACTTGGAATAGGCACACCTCAAGAGGCAAAGAAGGTGGCTGGTTACGACCTCATTCCTATTATCTATGATATAGAGTCTGCTCGAATACTATCAGAGGTGGGGAAGAGAAGCGGAAGAGCCGTCAAGGTGTATCTAAAAATTGATACAGGTATGGGCAGACTTGGCATCGACTTTCGTGAGACCGGTCTTTTCGTAAAACAGCTTAAAGAGATGAATGGGATAACAATTGAAGGTCTATTTTCCCATCTTTCTTCGGCGGATGAACAGGATACCCTGTTTACAAATGCTCAGATCGAAAATTTTAAAAAAGCCATTTATGTCAGCCGCAGACTCGGGCTTAAACTCACCATGAACAGCCTTGCAAATAGCGCAGGAATTATGAGATATAAAAAGTCCCATTTTGATATAGTAAGGCCAGGTATCATCCTTTATGGCGGGCTTCCCTGCCCAGATTTTGTAAATCCCCCATCCTTACGGCATGTTATGGCATTTTACTCCCGTGTTATGCAGGTAAGGAATGTTGAACATGGGACTTCGATCAGCTATGGTCGAACCTTTTTTACAGATACCTCAAGAAAGATAGCTATCATATCAGCAGGTTATGCTAATGGCCTGAGCAGATCTCTTAGCAACAAGGGCGGTCTACTAATCCATGGTCAAAAGGCAAGGATTATAGGCCGTGTATGTATGAACCTGACCATTGCTGATGTAACTGGAATTAAAGGCGTAAAAAAAGGCGATAGGGTATGCTTTTTGGGGAAAGAGAAAGGAAATGCAATCTCATCTGACGATATTGCCCGCTGGGCTGACACAATCTCTTACGAGGTTCTTTGCTCTTTAGGAAGCAGAAACGATCGGGAATATATAAATTGAAACTTGAAGTTTCCTCGCCCGCCTCGTCCCGCAGAGAGTGACGGGCGGGCAGTTTTAAGGAGGACCAAATTAACTACCTGGAATGTTATATATGTATGAAAAAGAAATTAACTAACATTCTTCATGATACCTTAGATCTCTGCTTTAGGGAGGGTTATCTAAGCAAGGCGCCCTTACCAGAGTTTGTTATCGAGATTCCCAACAATCCGGATCACGGGCATTTCGCTACTAATCTGGCAATGATCCTTGCTGGAAAACAGAAAAACTCTCCTCGAAATATAGCGGAAATAATAATCCAGCATCTACTAGACCCTGATCACTTTATTCTGAAAGCCGAGATAGGTGGCGCCGGTTTTATAAATTTCTTTGTTACAATAGAGCGATGGTATGATCTCCTCTCACACGTTATTACTCTGAAGGATGATTATGGCCGCAACAACCTTGGGAAAAAGAAAAAAATAATGGTAGAGTTTGTTAGCGCTAATCCTACCGGCCCTCTCCATCTTGGCCATGGTCGCGGCGCAGCTTTAGGAGATACCCTCTGCCGGATTTTTGACTTTTGCGGGTATGATGTAAGCAGAGAGTTTTATATAAATGATACAGGCCAGCAGATTAAGACCCTGGGAGAGTCCATTTATAGCAGGTGGAGACAATTGTCTGATCCATCTTATCCATTCCCTTCGGATGGTTATCAGGGAGACTACATTCAGGAGTTGGCCATTGAAATCGCCCAGAAAACAACATTAGAAGGCCTTGATATTCATGATGCCATAGATTTATTGTCCGAGCTGGGTAAAGATAAAATGTTAGAGGAGATAAAGGAAGACCTTGCCAAATTTAGGGTAAATTTCGATTGCTGGTATAGGGAAAGCGATCTTTACTCATCAGGCAAAATCGACGATACAATCAAATTGATTAAAAGAAAGGGTATGCTATTTGAAAAGGATGGCGCCCTTTGGATCAGAACCTCCTCTTTTGGGGACGATAAAGATAGGGTCATACGAAAGAAAGATGGGAGCCTCACCTATTTTGCCACAGATATTTCATACCATCTCGATAAATGGGAAAGGGGCTTTAAAAGAGTAATAAATATCTGGGGGGCGGATCATCACGGTTATGTAACAAGGGTTAAGGCAGCCCTTATGGCAGAAGGGATCCCGGAAGACTGGCTGGATGTTCTCCTCATTCAACTGGTCAAGCTTTGGGAAGGGGGAGCTGAGGTGAAGATGTCCAAGAGGTCAGGCAGATACGTCACATTAAAGGAGCTTGTGGACAATGTTGGAGTAGATGCGGTACGGTTTGTTTTTCTTAGCAAGGACCATACCTCCCCTCTTGATTTTGATATAGACCTGGTCAAAAGAAGGGATAGCGAAAATCCAGTATATTATGTCCAATATGCCCACGCACGGATCTGCAGCATATTTAGAAAGGCAGCTATTGAAAATATCTCGCTTCCTGAAAACCCTGGCTCGATCTATGAAAGGTTGGTCTTAGATGAAGAAATCGCCTTGATAAGGAAAATGGCTGAATTTCCTTCCCTTATAGAGGAAATTGCCAGAGAGTTAGCGCCTCACAGACTGACGTATTATTTAACAGAAATTGCTGGTAACTTTCACAGGTATTACAATAGACACAGGATCATCGGGAAAAATAAATATTTAAGCCAGGCGAGGCTTTTATTATCCTTAGGTGTAAAGATTGTAATCAAAAACGGTCTCAGCCTTTTGGGCCTTAGCGCCCCTGAAATGATGTAGTATACAAATAATGGTTAATAGAAAATCCACGCCGAAGAAAGAAAGAAAGAGGCATACCTTTCAATTCTCTTTCAGATCCCTCTTTTTATTCTCTATCGGCGCTTTCTTTGTGCTGGGTTGGGTATTCTTTTTGGGGATATTGGTTGGCAGGGGTTTGTTGCCAGACTCAATAGAGAATTTTTCTTTTATCAAGAAGAAGATTGTGAAGGATGAGACACTAAAAAAAAATGAGGATGTAAGACCTATAAAAATAGATGAACTTAGCTTTTACAATCACCTCATTGATAAAAAAGAAAAGGCTAAGAAAAAGGCG
>QMLT01000291.1 GCA_003646875.1 Deltaproteobacteria bacterium | reverse complement strand
CCAGTTTCCCTGTTATTGAAACGTATGAGGAGTTAAAAGCTGAACTGAAAAAGTATATATGACAGGGCTTGTGACTATTCAGCCACGAACCCGCCCGCCTCGCATGGCGGGCAGGTGGACACGAATGGACACGAATGAACACGAATGAACCTGCCCGTTACCGGCAGGCGAATCTGTGACTGAATAGTAACTTGGTTTAAACGAGCAATGAACAACCAGCAACAAGCAAAAAATATTACTTATTATCGGGTTATTTATGGTGATTGTGATTCAATGGCTATAGTCTATTATGCAAATTATCTCAGATTCTTTGAGATAGGCAGGACAGAGCTATTAAGGGAGGCGGGTTTGACATACAGAGATGTTGAAGATAGAGGGTTTTTTCTACCGGCAACAGAGAGTTATCTAAAATACGTTAAGCCTGCCCTATATGACGATTTATTGACAATCGAAACCATGATTGGTTTTGTGAAAAAGGCGAGCAGTAGATTTGATTATGCCATTTATAAAGGAGAGGACTTAGTTGTGCGGGGCTATACAATCCATGCCTGTCTGGATAGAGACAATAAAATAGTTCGGTTTCCAGACTTTTTGCTTAACGTCTTGAAAGGAGAATGAACAATGAACATACTCTTTTTTGGTCCTAATGGAAGCGGGAAAGGCACTCAGGGAGCAATTATAAAAGAAAGGTTGAAGATACCCCATATCGAAACAGGCGTTATATTCAGGGAAAATATATCAAAAGGCACAGAATTGGGGAAAATGGCCAGGTCATCTATAGATAGAGGAGAATTGGTTTCTGATGAAATAACCATACCAATGGTTCTTAATAGGCTTAAAGAAGACGACTGTATTAATGGCTGGCTCTTAGATGGTTTTCCACGAAACCTTAATCAGGCTGTGAAATTGAATGAGGCATTGATGCGTGAAGGCATTGATGCGGATGTTCTCATTGAAATTATCCTGGATAGGGAAATAGCCAAAAAGAGGATTATGGGCAGAAGAATCTGTGTAAATGATAATAACCACCCCAATAATATCAACATAGAGGCCATCAGACCAGATGGCGATAAATGTAGAATATGCGGCGGGGAGTTAAGAAAACGGGACGATGACCAGGATGAGGCAGCAATTGATAAGAGACATGATATCTATTACGATACAGAAAATGGCACCATTGCAGCGGTCACATATTACAAGGATTTATCAGATAAGAGAGGTGTCCCGGCCATTGTGGAACTGGATGGGAAAAATAGCGTTGAAGAAGTAACAAAGGAGTTGATTGAGAAATTAGGCAATGTAAGTTCAAAGTGAACTAAAGTGCCTAAAGTGAACTAAAGTTAGTAATGAATTACTTATTATTGTTACATTTGGGAATTAACAGATTAATAAAATGATATTCACTCAAGCAATCAAGTCATGTTGTCCTGTTTAAACTTTAGGCATTTTAGGCACTTATAACCCTGGCCCAGACCTGGCTTACAGGACTAATGTTCTAATTCTAGCATATAATGGCTTGTAGATTTTGCCGGTTGATTAGAGAGCATAGCGCCAGGGCGGGCTTTAGGCACTTACATAAAGGAGTTATTATGGAATATTCAATCAGTCCGGATGGAGAGCGATTTGCCATTCCCCAAAAGGATGATTACAAGGCCGAATTTAAGAGACTATCTCTAATCACAAAAAAGGAGAGAGAGAAAGGACATCAGATAATTGTTGTTATGGGGCTCGGCTTTGTTGGGGCTGTTATGGCAGCAGTTGTTGCAGACAGCGTGGATAAGAAAACAGGAGAGCCCAATAAATTTGTTATCGGTATGCAAAGACCAAGCACCCGGAGCTTCTGGAAAATACCCTTGTTCAACAAGGGCATTTCTCCTGTAAGCGCCGAAGACCCTGCTGTTGAAGAATTGATTGGGCGCTGTGTTAAAGACAAAAAGACTTTAACAGCTACGTATACGTATGATGCTCTCAAACTTGCAGATATCCTGGTGCTTGATGTTCAATGTGACTTTTTAAAAGGGGAGCTTGGCAATCTTCACAGTGGCCATGCTGAAATAGGAGCGCTTGAGGAAAGTTTCAAGATCCTTGGTGAATTAATTGAACCACATTGTCTTGTACTGATTGAGACAACGGTTCCTCCAGGCACAACCGAGTATATTGCCTATCCGATTATCAAAAAGGCCTTTAAAAAACGAGGAATTACAACCGAACCACTTTTAGCCCACTCTTTTGAAAGGGTAATGCCAGGGCGAGATTATGTAAGATCCATACGCAATTTCTGGCGGGTTTGCAGTGGTATAAATAAAGAAAGTGAAAAAAAGGTGGTAGCGTTCTTGAAGGAAGTTATAGATGTTGACAATTTCCCAATAACCGTCCTTGAAAGACCTATTGAGAGTGAGACATGTAAGATTATCGAGAATAGCTACAGAGCCACAATACTTGCCTTTTTAGATGAGTGGAGCCTCTTTGCTGAAACAAATGGAGTTGACCTGATTAAGGTTATTGATGCTATCAAGATCAGACCCACTCATAGTAACATTATATTTCCTGGGCCTGGAATTGGCGGATATTGTCTACCAAAAGATGGCGGCCTGGGGTTGTGGTCATACAAACACCTGCTCGGTTTTGAAAATGAGATATTTAAGATTACACCTGAAGCCATAAATATCAATGATACCAGGGCGCTTCATGCCGCCCAACTCGTGAGAGATGCCCTGCGCAATATGGGGAAAATTGTGGCTGCATCCCAAATAACAATCCTTGGGGCATCTTACCGGGAGGACGTGGGAGATACCAGGTATAGCGGGTCGGAGATAATCATAAGAAAGTTGGCTGAAATGGGCACAGAAATTAAGGTGCATGATCCCTATGTCGATCACTGGTGGGAATTTGAGAGTCAGGATACCTATCCAGCAGTAGGGGAGAGTCGGTCCCGGTTTTTTAGAAATCAGGAACATCTTCAAGAATTGAGGATGTGCCCAACAATAGCCGATGCCCTAAAAGAGTCTGATGCAGTAGTTTTGGCTGTCAGGCACAAGGAATATCTGAAACTAAAGCCAGATGATATTGTTAAGATGGCAGGTGGCCCTTTGGCAGTGGTTGACTGTTTTGGTATACTTGATGATAAAAAAATAGAAAGACTATTTAAGTTAGGTTGCGAGGTCAAGGGGTTGGGCAGGGGGCATATCCAGCGGATAAAAGACAGGCTCAGAAGGACATAGGACGTAAGTGGCTTTGCCCCAGAGTTGAGTATTGGAACAATCGAATTCGGCCATGTTTCGCTGACTACACCAGTAAGTATTTATTAGCCACGGATGGACACAGATGAATTTGGCCGCTGAT
>QMLT01000290.1 GCA_003646875.1 Deltaproteobacteria bacterium | reverse complement strand
GGGTTATTGCTATTAGAGGGTATTGGAGATACAATTAGAGTTTCTCTAACGCATGATCCAGTTGATGAGGTTAGGGTTGCATATGAAATTTTAAAGGCCCTGGGCTTAAGACAGAGAGGAGCGGAAATTATATCTTGCCCCACATGTGGAAGATGTAAAATAGATCTTTTTGGGCTGGTAGAAAAAATCGAAAAGGATTTAAGCCAGGTCACCACCCCTATTAAGGTTGCTATTATGGGATGTGTTGTAAACGGTCCAGGAGAGGCAAAAGAGGCCGACATTGGTATTGCCGGTGGACAAGGCTATGGCACATTATTTAAGAACGGCAGGGTAGTTAAAAAAGTTCCAGAGCCGGATCTTGCCAATGTACTTATTGAAGAAGTTAGGAAGATGATAAACGGATGAATATTTCCGATTGGATATTTTAGATTTTTTATTATGGCATCTATTTCGAGACGATATTCACAATTCTTTATTCCTACAATAAAAGAGATACCAGCAGAGGCTGAGATCGTAAGTCATCAACTAATGCTCAGGGCTGGCATGATTAGAAAACTGGCGGCAGGAATCTATACCTATCTCCCTTATGGCCTCTTAGCCATTAAAAATACAGAAAGTATTGTTAGGGAAGAGATGGATAGGGCTGGCGCTATAGAGCTTTTACTTCCAGGGGTACAGCCTGGTGATTTATGGATGGAAAGCGGTCGATGGGATTATTATGGACCAGAGCTTTTAAGGTTTCAAGATCGACACAAAAGGGAATCATGCCTGGGCCCGACTCACGAGGAGGTGATTACTGACCTGGCGCGAAGGGAGATCCATTCCTATAAACAACTGCCTATTACCCTGTATCAGATCCAGACAAAGTTCAGGGATGAAATTCGGCCGAGATTCGGCATCATGAGAGCGCGGGAATTTATCATGAAAGATGCCTATAGCTTTGATATAGATGAAGAGGGGGCCAATCTGAGTTATGGAAAAATGTATGCTGCTTATGAGGCTATCTTTAAAAGATGCGGGCTAAAGTTTCGGGCAGTCGAGGCAGATACAGGGCCTATTGGTGGTAGCTTTTCTCACGAATTCATGGTCTTATCAGATAGTGGTGAAGATGATATTGTAAGCTGTCAAGATTGTAAGTATGCATCTAACTTAGAAAAGGCCGAGGTAAAAATAAGGGAATCTGGTTCTACAAGTATTGAGAAAGAAGAAGACCTACAAATTGTAGATACACCTGAAATGAGAACCATAGACGAGGTGACTAAATTTTTATCCATTGGTCCTGAAAAACTGGTAAAAACTCTCATCTATCAAACTGAGCAGGGACCAATAGCCGCCTTAGTAAGAGGAGATCATGAACTAAATGAAACCAAGCTAAGAAATGTACTTAATGTTCAAGAGCTTACTATGGCAGATCCAGAAACTGTATTTAATGTAACTGGCGCCCCAATGGGATTTGCAGGGGCTATTGGCTTAAAAGTACGGGTACTTGCTGATTTCGCCATTAAGGAAATGAAAAATATGGTAATGGGGGCAAATAAGAATGATAAGCATGTCCTCAATGTAAATGAAGGCAGGGATTTTCAGGTAGAGCAATATGCAGATTTAAGAATGATAACTTCCTCTGATCTGTGTCCTCGGTGTGGAGGGAAGCTGATATTTGGTAAGGGAATAGAGGTTGGCCAGGTTTTTAAGTTAGGGACCAAATACTCTACCGCTCTTAAGGCCAACTTTCTGGATAAGAATGGCCGAGAAACTCCGATTATTATGGGATGTTATGGTATAGGTATTGGCAGAGTTGTTGCGGCAATTATTGAGCAAAGCCGCGATGAGAACGGTATCATATTTCCTGTATCTATTTCTCCTTTTGAGGTAACCATCCTACCACTTGAAATGCATGAATCTTCTGTGAGAAAAGTGGCTGAAAATTTATATCAGCATCTAAGTAATCTGGGCCTCGCAGTCTTTCTCGACGATAGGGATGAAAGGCCAGGCGTCAAGCTCAAGGATGCTGATCTTTTAGGCATACCTGTAAGGGCTGCGGTCAGTTTAAGAACACTTAAAACTGATTCTATCGAGATTAAGTTACGTTCTAAGCCAGATCTAAGATTACTATCTATAAACAAAACCCCTGAAGCGATAAAGGAGGTTGTCCAAAGCCTCTATGATTCGCTTAAATGACATAACCTCAGAAATTCTCTCGTATCATCCTATCGCAGACATAGGTCTGATTGAAAAGGCATATGTCTATTCGGCCAAGGTTCACAAGGGACAAGTCCGTTTATCAGGAGAGCCGTACCTTACCCACCCATTAGAGGTTGCTGCAATTCTTACCAAAATGAAGATGGATGAGGTTAGTGTCGCCTCCGGTCTTCTTCACGATACAGTTGAGGATACATTAACTGAGCTGTCAGACATTGAACAAATGTTTGGCAAAGAGGTGGCAGGCATAGTAGATGGTGTAACCAAAATCGGTAAGATACATTTTTTAAGCAAAGAGACACAGCAGGCAGAGAATATACGAAAGATGATTCTTGCTATGTCTTCTGACATCAGGGTAATTATCGTTAAACTGGCAGATCGCTTACATAATATGAGGACCCTCGGCTTTCAACCACCTGAAAGACAGGAAGTTATTGCAAGGGAAACCCTTGATATCTATGCACCTCTTGCAGGAAGGATGGGTATTTACTGGCTGAGATCAACCCTGGAGGATCTATCCCTTTATTATCTCGAGCCAAAAATTTACAAGGATATAAGGTTAGGAATTGCCCAGAAGCAAGAGGGGCAGGAAAAATTTATTCGAGAGATAAAAGAAACTCTAAATAGAAAATTGGGTGAGGCCAATATAAAAGCCACGATAAAAGGGAGACATAAGCATTTTTATAGCATTTATAAAAAGATGATGGAGCAGGATCTGAATATAGATCAGGTATATGATATCGTGGCATTCAGGATAATAGTAAATAGTGTAAAGGACTGTTATGAGGTTTTAGGCCTGATCCATTCCATATGGAAACCTGTAACAGGTCGTTTTAAAGATTACATTTCTCTACCCAAGGCCAATATGTATCAGTCTTTGCACACCACAGTAATTAGCCCTCTGGGTGAAAGAATGGAGATACAGATAAGAACATGGGATATGGACAGAATCGCCGAAGAGGGAATAGCTGCCCACTGGAGATATAAAGAAGGATATAAATCAGGCAAAGAAACGCATGCTCAATATCCATGGATGAAGCAGTTGCTGGAATGGCAGAAAAGCCTGACCAATCCAAAGGAATTTTTAGAAACAGTGAGGCTGGATCTTTTTAGCAATGAGGTCTATGTTTTTACGCCTAAAGGTGAGGTAAAGGAACTTCC
>QMLT01000289.1 GCA_003646875.1 Deltaproteobacteria bacterium | reverse complement strand
AGCTGGAATAATGTGGAAAAGGCAATTCTGAATCTGAAAGAAAAATCCCTGTTGTCAATACAGAAGCTCAGCCAGATACCTGCATCTATTCTGGCTGAATACATCAGGCCTGCCGGATATTATAACCTTAAGGTCAAGCGCCTGAAAAATCTTATTAATTTTATTGTCGATAGATACAATGGTGACATAAAAACACTTTTCTCCCTTGATACCGACACCATCAGGGAGGAGCTTTTGACGGTAAAGGGAATTGGATTGGAAACAGCGGATAGCATTGTATTGTATGGGGCTGGGAGGCCTATTTTTGTCGTTGACACCTATACACACCGGATATTAACACGGCATGGTCTCATCGAAGAAGAAGCAGGGTACAATGATTTACAGTCGTTCTTTATGGATAATCTTTCTCACGATGTTGATCTATTTAAAGAGTATCATGCCTTGATTGTAAAGACAGGAAAAGATTTTTGCAGGAGAGAACCACGCTGCTCTGAATGTCCGCTCGATAGTTTATATAAGGTGAAACATGATTAAAACATTCCTTAAAGCATTAAGGCTTCCATTTCTGGCAGGTTCAATAATACCCATAATCACTGCTGCTGCCTTTGCATTTCACAGGGGATCATTTTCCCTTATCCCCTTAGATCTTCCTTTTCTTGTAATAAGCTCATTGGCTGCCTTTTTCTTGGCCAGGAGGGCAATCCAAATACTGTGGAGGGGATACCTTTCCGTTCAAGACATTATCCCAGCACAGGCATTGACTATTCAAACACTCATTTCTATGGGCCTCCTTACCTCTGGGGCGCTCTTTATCAGCAGAATTATTGGTGCATAATATGTCTAAAAGGGGTTTAATCTTTACATTGACGCTATTAATTATTATCCTTTTTTCATTTATGGCCCTTTACTTCGGGTATTTCTTGGTAAGCCCTGCAGGCATTGATAAAAAAGAGACGATCTTTATAGTAAAAAAGGGGGCTGGACTCAGGGCAGTTGCGAATGAACTTCGACGAAAAAGTCTTATCAAAAGCAAAGATTTGTTTATTCTCTGTGCTATCCTGAAAGGAGGAACAAAAGATGTAAAGGCAGGAGAATACAGCCTTAACCAGTCGATGTCCCCGTTAAGAATATTTAATATTCTTTCAACAGGTGCAATCAAAACCTATACGTTGACAATACCTGAAGGCCTTACCGCTCAACAAATTGCTGATTTACTAGCTAAAAAAAATCTGACTAACATGAGTGAATTTATTCCCTTAGTCATGGATAAAACCCTTGCAGCCTCCTACCATATTGATGGAACGAACTTAGAGGGTTATCTTTTTCCTGACACCTATGTAATAAGCAGGGATACAGGCGCGCGGGAATTAATTGATCTTATGATTAAACGCTTCCAGAAAATCTTTACTGACCTGATAAAAGATCAGAAATCCACCACAGGCAGACTGCTGCCAGCAAAGGATATCGTCACTCTTGCCTCAATTGTTGAAAAAGAAGCTGGCCTTCCCGAGGAAAAGCCAATTATCGCATCAGTTTTTCTTAACCGACTTAAAAAGAGGATGAGGCTTGAAAGTGATCCAACGGTTATCTACGGCCTTAAAAATTTTGATGGAAACCTGAAAAAAAAGGATCTTCGCACCCCCGGTCCATACAATACATATCTTAATTACGGGCTCCCTCCTGGCCCTATCGCCAATCCTGGAAGAGAGTCCTTAATGGCAGTATTAAAACCCGCAAAGACTAATTACCTTTACTTTGTGGCTAAAAATGATGGAAGTCATCATTTCTCTGTTTCCCTATCAGAACATAATAAGGCGGTTTACCGGTATCAAAAAAGGCGCCGTTCTACATCGAACAACAAAAAGAAATAATAAATTTAAAAAGGGAGGATCCAATGGAACAAAATTTTAAAAAAGTATTAACAATCATGTCTCTTCTTATTTCATGTAGCGTCTTTTTGACCTCAGGATGTTCAAAAGCAGTCAAAACCCTGGATCAGGGAATAAAGGGGCCACAAATTATAGTTAATCCCGGCACTGTTCGCCTGGGTGTTGCCAGGATGAAGGGCACAAAGATTGTTTTCAGCGGTTCGGGTTTTGAGCCTGGGGATAGTGTATTCATAAAACTGTTGAACGTCCCAGTTAATGGGAAAAAGGTTGATCTATCAGTAGCTGCTGCTGATGTAGATAAAAATGGGAGATTTAATGCTAAGGTAGGAATATTGACCAAGATCTCTGATTTCCTGAGGGCCAAACTTGGATCAAATGAAAAGATGGAAAACATCATAATTGTAACAAAACCACCAATGCCTGTCGGTGCATACACTGCCCAGGCAGTAAGCATGCTTTCAGATAAAAAGGCTGAATGCACCCTGAACGTAAAGGGTCCCTCACTGATAGATAGATTAAAAGACTGGGTTGGCACGCTGCTTGGAAAGATTGTGAAAAAATAAAATTTGCTCTCAACGCGCCCGTAGGGCTGAAAACTTTTTCTCTGCCAATGCCCTGTTAAATGCAAAGCCTATGTTACTGGGGTCGGTAGATAAAAAAGTCTGTGTGAGTCTGCGGCTGATTATGCAAATCCATTACCCTAAAATCTTATTATTACACACAGGAGAAAAGGATGAAGGTAAACAAGATAGATCATATATCCATTGCGGTAAAAAATCTGGATGAAGCTCGGAAAATTTGGGAAGCCATTCTGGGAAAATCAGAACCTGATGATACCTATGTGGATGAGTTAGAAAAGATCAGGGTGGCGCGATATTTGTTGGGAGAAGTAGGCTTTGAGTTAATGGAATCAACTACTCCAGAAGGAGATGTTGCCAAGTTTATCAAGAAGCGAGGCGAGGGTGTGATGGTCATTAGCTTAAATGTGGACAACACCCGAGAGGCTATGGATGAGTTGAAGGCTAAGGATTATCCCTTTATTGGAGGAGCCAGACCCTTTAAGGATTGTGAATTCGCCTTTATTCATCCAAAGGCAGTAAATGGGGTCCTCCTTGAATTGATCGATTATAAATGGGATTAGTTAAAGAAGTAGTTTTATATGAAAGCGCCTAAAGTGAGCCCGCCCTGCCTGCCCTGGCGCGACTTCCTTGGCAAATATTGCAATTTCTATATTATTTATAAGTCCTGGCAATACAGCCTGAGCATTGCATGCCAGGTCTGCACCAAGGGTGCGACGTAATTTCAATATATGGCTAATCCCGATTTATCTTTGATGGGACCGGTTTTCCCAGGTCTGGGCCAGGGTTTCCAGTTTCAAGGTTCTTTGATATAAAATGATCCTCAAGGCACAGGCTATTAGAAGGGCAGGGTCAGCAGCATTAGACCTTGCGTATGTTGCAGCAGGGCGATTT
>QMLT01000288.1 GCA_003646875.1 Deltaproteobacteria bacterium | reverse complement strand
CCTTTGCCATCTGCTCATCAAGGCCGAGCTCAACCTCTTTAAAGCTCAATCTTCTCTCATCAACAGAAAGCTCAGGCATATGCGCCCTGTCAGATTCTTTTACTCTTGCAAGCTCTTCCACATCAGGAAGTATGCTTTTTTTCGTAATGACCCTTTCAGGAACACTAATTTCTTCTCCACTCAGGTAGAGATGGATAGATCTGGCTGCCCTTCGTCCAGCCCCGATTGCCTCTACTGCAATAGAGGCCCCGGTCACGGCATCTCCCCCGGCAAAGACCCCTTCTTTTGTGGTCTCACCAGTGAGGGGATTAGTCACCTCTATGGTATTCCGCTTGCTTAAGGCTACCCCATCTTTTTTTAGGAACCCTGTCACAGGAAACTGGCCAATGGCATTAATGACATTGTCTACCTCTATTATTGTCTCTGTGCCCTTCTTTGGCACCGGCCTTCGTCTGCCTGACTCATCAGGTTCCCCCAGCTCCATCTCAAGGTATTCCAGGTGGGTGAGTTTTCCATCCTTTCCCATCAGTCTTGTGGGGGCAGCCAAGTAGTGGAAGATAACCCCTTCCTTTCCTGCCTCCTCTATCTCTATATCATTTGCAGGCATCTCCTTGCGTGAGCGTCTATATATAATAGTTACCTCCTTTGCCCCAAGCCTCCAGGATGTTCGCGCTGCATCAATGGCGGTGTTTCCCCCTCCAATAATGGCAACCCTGTCCCCTATCGGGGTTTCTTTCTCAAGGCCTCTGTCAATAAGAAAATGGGTTCCAGGGAGCACCCCTTCAAGATCTTCTCCTTCAACCCCAAGGCTTCTGGTATCCCAGGCGCCGGTTCCAAGAAAGAAGGCATCAAAGCCATCATCGGTGAGTGACTTTATGGTAAAGTCAGCTCCCATACTGACAGATGTTTTAACCTCCACCCCCATTTCCAGGATTCCGGCTATCTCCCAGTCCAGGATTGCCTTTGGAAGACGGTATTCAGGGATACCATATCTAAGCATCCCCCCTAACTTTGGCATGGCCTCAAATATGGTGGGGCTATGCCCCAGCCTTGCCAGATAATAGGCGCATGTGAGCCCTGAAGGACCCCCGCCAATGATGGCCACACGTTTTCCTGTCTCAGGCGCCTTGTAAGGGGTAATCCGCTCATTTGTATTCATCTCTATGTCTGCAACAAAGCGTTTGAGGTGATTGATATTGACAGGGTCGCCTATCTTGCCAAGCCTGCACATATCCTCGCAGGGGTGCGGGCACACCCTTCCACAGGTCAGGGGCAGTGGGTTTCTCTCCTTGATGACCATGATTGCCTGCTTGTAGTTGCCCTGATTAATCTGTCTGATATATTCCGGTATATCAATGCCTGCGGGACAGGTCCTCTGACAGGGAGAGGTGCATTCATCCTGGGTATAGAGATGCTGGATTCTCCTGGTCTGCGAGGTTAGTCTGATAATACCCTTGGGACATATAGACTCACAGGTGCCACATCCGGTGCAGAGGTATTCATTTACCTCAGGCAGGCCATTGGGCCCGATAGAGAGGGCATCAAAGGGACAGGCATTTACACAGGTGCCAAGGGTAAGGCAGCCAATCTCACAGACCTTGCTGCCATTAAAGAGCATGGTGGCTGCCCTGCAGTCTTTTGCCCCATCATAGATAAATTTTGTGTCTGCCTCTTCAACATTATACCTACAGCCAACCCTTGCCTTATCAGGCTCTTTGACCTCTATGGTGACACCAAGGATCTGGGCAACCGCAACCGCTGTATCAGCGCCTCCAGCCTGGCAGGCATCCGGTTTTGCCCTTCCTTTTGCAATGGCCTTTGCGCAGCTTGAGCAGCCTGCAAATCCACAGGCCCCACAGTTTGCGCCAGGAAGGGCCTCGGTTATTGCCAGAACAGTTGGATCCACTGCGACATAGAATATCTTTGATGCGATTCCTAAAAGGAGGGAGGCGACAAGTCCGATTCCTCCAATCGCAAGCATTCCTGCTACCATATAGAAACCTCGTTATATTAGTTCGTTTAAAGGTTCACCGTTCAGGGTTCACCGTTAACCCTGCTAATTAGGATGGTTACGATTTTCAGTGAATCCTAAATCATTGAACGGTTCTGTTATTTGTTTTAACCGAGTGTCCCCGCTTTCTCTTTGCTCCAAGCGGGATCTCCGCTCCGCCAAGTTTCCAGTTTCAAATAATTACACCAACCCCACAAAGCCAGAGAATGCCAGGGCAATCAGACCTGCGGTCACAAGGCCGATGGCAGTCCCCTCAAATGGCCTGGGGATACTAACCAGGGCAAATCTCTGTCTGAGGCCTGCCATCAGCACAAGGGCCAGGGCAAAGCCGCAGGCAGAGGCAAAGGAAAAGAATATAGATGTGATAAGGTCATAGTGTTCCTCGATGTTTATTATAGCCACGCCCAGGACAGCGCAGTTTGTAGTGATAAGAGGAAGAAATATCCCTAATGCCTCATACAGGGCAGGGGCGGTCTTTTGCAGCACCATCTCTACAAACTGCACCAGGGTCGCAATCACCAGGATAAAGGCAATGGTCCTTAGATACTCAAGGCCAAGGGGTGCAAGGATATAGGCATGCACCAGCCAGGTGATCGCGCCTGCAAGGGTTAATACAAAGATGACAGCCATGCCCATGCCTGTGGCGGTGTCCATGTTTCTGGATACCCCTAAGAAAGGGCAGTTGCCTAAAAACCGTATCAGAAGAATGTTATTGACCAGTATGGCGCTGATCATAAGGAGGATAAAGTCAGTCATTTAATTAACCTCCCTTCCTTGCCTGCGCCTGGGTGATGAGATTCATGGCTGCAAGCAATATCCCGAGGGCAACAAAGGCGCCCGGGGGCTTTAACATAAATTTAAAGGGCTCATAGCTTGACCACATGATCGGGATCCCTAAGAGGGTGCCGCTGCCCAGAAGCTCTCTTATGCATCCAAGCACAAAAAGGGATATGGTAAAGCCAAGGCCAATCCCCAGGCCATCTGCAAGAGAAAGGATGGGGCCATTCTTTGATGCAAAGGCCTCTGCCCTTCCCAGGATGATACAGTTCACAACAATCAGCGGGATAAATATCCCCAGGATCTTAAACAGGGGATAAAAATAGGCCTGCATCACAAGCTCAACAATCACCACAAATGAGGCGATTATCACAATGAATGAGGCTATCCGCACCTGGTTGGGGATAAAGCGTCTGAGCAGTGAGACAAAGAGATTGGAAAAGACTAACACAAACGTGGTTGCAAGCCCCATCCCAATGCCGTTTTTGGCAGAGGTTGTAACAGCCAGTGTAGGACACAGCCCCAGGACCAACCGAAATGGTGGAATGGTCTGCCACAATCCCTTGGTAAACTCATCCTTGAT
>QMLT01000287.1 GCA_003646875.1 Deltaproteobacteria bacterium | reverse complement strand
CAGGTAGGTGATATGGTCCAGATTGGGGAAGATTGGGGGACGGTAAATAGAATAAATATACGGACTACCATAGTCCAGACCTTTGATAATGCATCCCTGATTATCCCCAACTCTCAGATGCTTTCAAACAGGGTTACCAACTGGTCTTTTAAGGATCCAAAGGTCAGACGCCAGGTGGATGTTGGCGTGGCCTATGGCTCTGATGTTCAGAAGGTGCGGACAATTCTGTTACAAATTGTGAATGATATGCCTGAGATAATGGATGATCCAGCCCCCCGGGTAGACTTCAGGGATTTTGCTGACAGCGCGCTTATCTTTAGGGTTAGGTTCTGGATATCTTCGCCGGAGTTCTGGTTAGTCGCGCCAACAGAGCTCAGGTTTAGAATTGATGAGGAATTCAAGAAAAATGGTATAGAGATCGCATTTCCTCAGCAGGATATCCATATCAGAAGCGCCTCTGGCCTAGAGAGAATCCTTAATAGGGGAGATTATTCACAGAAGATACCGAAAGATCAAAAGTGAGTTTCAGGTTTGAAAAAATGTTATTCTTTGTCTTGCATTTTATTTCTAAAAAATAATAAAATTCATCTATTATTACGGATCATCCACAATAAGCGGGCAGAAGGAAAAGTTGATATAAAGTAAATCATAGAAAATGAGGTAGGCGATTATGAAAATTCACGAATTTCAGGCGAAGGATCTCTTTCGTAATTTCGGGATACCGGTTCCATCCGGAAAATTAGCTACGACACCAGGCCAGGCAGTGGATAATGCAAAGAGCATTCCTGGTCCTCCATGGGTAGTGAAGGCCCAAATTCATGCCGGCGGGCGAGGAAAAGGTGGTGGAGTAAGGCTGGTGAGGAGTCTTGAGGAAATGAGCAAAGCAGCTGATGCGATTCTCTCTAATCCTCTAATCACACCACAGACCGGTCCTGCGGGGCAAAAGGTTCGGCAGATATTAATAGAGGAAGGACTGGATATTGATAGGGAGTTCTATCTGGGTATTGTTATTGATCGAAAGCTGGAATCTCCTGTGATGATATTCAGCCAGGCAGGTGGAATGGAGATTGAAGAGGTATCTGCTCAGCATCCGGAATTAGTTTTAATTGAAAGCATAGATAGCGCTCAGGGATTTATGCCCTATCAGGCAAGAAATTTTTTCTATGCCCTTGACCCAATGCCCGATAAAAAGGTGTTTAAAGAATTTTCTGCAACAATGACCAGACTGTATAAATTATTTTTAGCCAAAGATTGTTCATTGGTTGAGATCAATCCCCTGGTTCTTACAAAATCAGGCAGTGTGGTTGCCCTGGATGCAAAAATCAACTTTGATGACAACGCCCTATTCAGACAAAAGGAAATTGCGCAACTCCATGATCCATACGAAATGGATGAGCTGGAGGTAAAGGCTGCCGAGTCTAATCTGAACTACATCAGGCTGGATGGCAATATTGGCGCCATGGTAAACGGGGCAGGACTGGCAATGGCCACTATGGATATTATTAAGCTCGCAGGCGCTGAACCAGCCAATTTTTTGGATGTTGGCGGCGGCGCGAGCGAGGAAATGGTTACAAATGGGTTAAAAATTATACTAAGTGACGAGAGGGTTAAGGCAATCTTGATCAATATATTTGGCGGTATAATGAGATGCGATGTCCTGGCGCGAGGCGTGGTAAAGGCTGCCAAAGAGGTAAAAATAAATGTTCCCCTTATAGTGAGGTTAGAAGGGACAAATGTAAAGGAAGGAAGAGAGATCTTAAAAAATTCAGATCTTGATTTTTCAGTGGCTCAAGATATAGAAGAGGCCGCCAGAATGGTAGCCAAGCAAGTGAGTTAGTTAGCTGTCATGTAACTTTTCAGCCACGAAGTCACCAGGGCACAAAGGAAAAAATGAATTATATTACCCTATTAATAGGGTAAGATTTCATTGCAATGTATAGATCATTATACCCGGGATTAAAAATAATCTTCGTGACTTCGTGTCTTTGTGGCAAAAAAGTGGCCTAATATAAATAGAAATGGAGTAATCATATGGGTATCTTAGTTGATGAGAATACAAAGGTTGTTGTCCAGGGTATTACAGGCAATGAAGGGACATTCCATACAAAACAAATGCTGGATTATGGCACAAATATTGTGGCTGGGGTGACACCTGGTAAAGGTGGAGAAGAGGTTGAGGGTGTACCGGTTTTAAATAGGGTAAAGGATGCGGTTGATATTTACAGCGCCAATACCTCATGCATCTTTGTGCCACCGCCATTTGCCGCTGATGCCATGATCGAGGCCGCTGATGCAGGAATAGATGTTATTGTGTGCATTACTGAGGGAATTCCCACGCTTGATATGATTAAGGCGGTTACCTTTATTAGAAAGTGTGGCGCTGTCTTGATCGGCCCAAACACTCCGGGAATTATCTCACCAGGCAAGACAAAGGTGGGGATAATGCCAGGTCATGTACACAAACAGGGCGGTATTGGTGTGCTCTCCAGGAGCGGGACCCTCACCTATGAGGTTGTGGACCAGTTGACACGGGTTGGGTTGGGGCAATCTACCTGTATTGGTTTAGGTGGAGATCCAATCGTCGGGGCTTCCTTTGTAGATCATTTAAGACGATTTAAAGAGGATACAGAAACAAAGGGCGTTGTCCTTATCGGGGAGATAGGTGGCACGGCTGAGGAAGAGGCTGCAGAGTATATAGAAGAAGAATTTGATAAGCCTGTAGCTGCCTTTATTGCCGGACAAACAGCGCCTCCTGGAAGACGGATGGGCCATGCTGGGGCTATCATTTCTGGAGGCAAGGGAAAGGCTGAGGATAAGATACATGCTTTTAAATCTCATGGAATAACTGTGGTTCTCAATCTTGGGCAATTGGGAAAGACGGCCTTACAGGTCTTTACGTGATGTCAGTGGTCCGTTGTAGATCGTGTGCTTCTGGATCAAAGATGTTAGCAAAATTTTAAAAGTGGACTCTTTAAAGATTAAAAGTGGACTACACTAGGAAGCAATACTTTATTGCCTGTAAACAAGAACAACTATAACAGCACCGAGAATGAATGAGAGATAATATATCTGATAATTGTTCTTGTTTACAGGCTCCATAACGGAAATCAATAAATCCATTGAACTGAATTTTACTTTCAGCGTGGTTAACAAAACCTAGTAATTTCTGGTACCAAATTGTCTTGAGATATGCGGATAATTCTTTATTTAGAAGTCCACTTTTAAACTTTAAATCTTTAAAAAATAGTCCACTTTTAATTCTTAACTGACAGAAATTATTTTTTTGTTGACAACAGAAAAACATAGTCACAATATAGCTAAACTGTAATCACATTTTGTTAATAACCTTGTGATTCAGGTTTTTCACCATGATTGATTATGTGATT
>QMLT01000286.1 GCA_003646875.1 Deltaproteobacteria bacterium | reverse complement strand
GTGCCCCTGGCCCAGACTTGGCATGCAATGCCTACCTATATTATATGACATAAATAGGTATTATATAAGTTGCAATATATGCTAAGGTGCTCGCGCCAGGGCAGGCTTTGTGGCAAGATACCTTAATAATTGCAAATGAAAAAACTCACGAGGAAATAATGGGCCAAAATAGTCAGGATTCATTCTATATCACTACACCTATTTACTATGTGAATGCAGAACCACATATAGGACATGCGTATACCACTATTGTAGCCGATGTAATTGCAAGATTTTATCGCCTTAGCGGTTTTGAAACCTTTTTCTTAACAGGCACAGATGAGCATGGCGACAAGGTGGTGGAGGCAGCAGAAAAATCAGGCGAAACAGTTAAGTCATATGTGGACAGGATAAGCACAATTTTTAAAGAAACCTGGCCTAAACTTAATATTAAAAACGACTATTTTGTGCGAACTACTGACAAAAGTCATCAAGACACAGTCAGCCAGATCCTCTCTAAGGTTTATGCAAAAGGGGATATATATTTTAGCTCCTATGAGGGGAAATACTGTATAGGGTGTGAGCGGTTTTATACAGATACAGAATTGGTCCAGGGCAAGTGCCCAATTCATTTGACTGAACCAAAGATTATTAGCGAGGAAAATTACTTCTTCAGGATGAGTAATTATCAAGATTGGCTTAAAGATTATATTACTACACATCCTGACTTTATAAGGCCCCAGAGGTATAGAAACGAGGTGATTGCCTTCTTGAGAGAGCCGCTGGAAGATCTCTGTATATCAAGGCCTAAAACAAGATTATCCTGGGGTATTCCACTTCCCTTTGATGATAATTACGTGACCTATGTCTGGTTTGATGCCTTGATAAACTATATATCAGCCCTTGGCTACCCGGATGGAGACCTTTTTAAGAAGTTTTGGCCTGTTGCGCAGCATATTATTGCAAAGGATATTCTGAAGCCCCATGGAATATTCTGGCCATGTATGCTCAAGGCAGCCGGCATTGAACCGTATCAGCATCTTAATGTCCATGGCTACTGGAATGTGAATATGGGAAAGATGTCAAAAAGCCTCGGAAATATCGTGAAGCCCATGGATTTAGCTACGAAATATGGCCTGGATGCATTCAGGTATTTTTTGCTTAGAGATATGGTATTCGGTCTTGATTCTGATTTCACCGAGGAATCTCTTGTGAAGAGATTTAACGCAGATCTGGCAAATGATTTGGGGAACCTGGTCTCTCGATCCATGAATATGGTAGTCAAATATTTTGATGGAAAGCTTAAACCTCCTTCTCAATTCAAAGAAGAGGATATTCTCTTGCAGAATGCTTCTTATAAGGTGATCGAAGAGTATAAGAATATGATGAAAGAATTCACCTTCCACAAGGCATTGATTGTTGTGTGGGAGTTAATTGGCAGGGCAAATAAATATATCGATACTATGAAACCCTGGGCACTGGCTAAACAGGATCAAGAGCGATTGAATACCGTGCTCAATACCATTACCGAGGTAATTAAAATAGTGTCTGTGATGTTATGGCCGTTTATGCCTCACACAGCAGAAAAGATACAGCATCAATTGGGATTAGGTATGGTTGGGGTGAAATTACCTCTTGATAGTTTAAAGAAATGGGGAGAAACACAAAGTGTTGGACCTATATCAAAGGCTCCTCCTCTTTTTCCAAGGGTAAACCCTGTTAGAGAACCTAAACGTGCCCCTTTAGATATTAAAAAACTTACAGAGCAAGGTCTACAAGGGACCAAAAGTAGCGGCTTTCCTTCTGACAGGGGAAAGCCCGAAATGGAGGAAAAGATGAAAGAAGAATCAGGGCTGGTAAGCCTTGAAGATTTTCAAAGATTAGATATACGGGTTGGCACTATCAAGGAAGCAGATACCATTCCAGGATCTAAAAAATTACTCAGGCTTGTGGTTGACATCGGCGAAGAGAGGACAATAGTGGCTGGAATGGCTGCTTACTATCAGATAAATGAACTCATAAATAAACAGGTAATAGTGATCGCCAATCTCGTGCCTGTCACACTCATGGGAGTTGAATCCAGAGGAATGATTCTTGCTGCAGAGGATGAAAAAGGGGTATATCTCTTAATCCCGGATAAAGAAAGCACACCAGGCAGTCCTATCAAGTAATGCCTGCGAACCCCCTCCTTTTTTACAAATTGGCCTTAGTTTAATTGTATAATTTGCTTTTTTGAGATTCCTTCGCTTTGCTCGCAATGACAAAATCCGCATATCAATGTCATTGCGAGGAGCAATAGCGACGAAGCAATCTAAACTTACTCCAGATGGTGCTCTGAAGCTGATAGAGCACACCTTACTTCTTGAGTAACCACAGCGATTCAATTTCATGTTTTGAATTGGTGATATAGCCGACGAAATCACCAGCACGGAACCGGGATCTCACGGTATTCTTTCTTGTTGGTGTAGCGTATCTTACAAATCGAGAAAACCTATAACCACAATCATCAATCACGATTTCATCCTTGGCTATCCTGTCAATATAGCCCTCCCCATCAAACTTCTTAGGATAGTACTCAGGAAAGGCCCATTCTCCTTTAGCAAATTTCTGTGCATAGCAAATACTCAAAGGCAAGACGACACAGACAATTAGTAAAACCGATATAATCATAAATGGAATGTGCTTAATCTTTGCATGCCTCATTTTGAGATCCTCCTTATTGATATACGCCGTAACTTTTTTTACACAACCACTATTACTAATATTCCCTCCAATAGGTTATCCCCAATTTCACAGTTTTTTCCATCACTGTTTCAATGGTGCCTGAAGAAGAACTGAAATACTTCATCTCTGTTTTATCCATCCTCAAGATGGCAGGGGGCTGAAGTCTCCCAGGTTTTCCTATACCGCTTGGGGAAACCAAGTCCGGATTCTCTTCTGTTCCGATATTAATCAGGTCGCCTTCATCAATTACACCGTCTTCGTTGATGTCAAACTGCGGCTTGGTAAGCCTTGACCCGGTACAGGCATCTATCTCGTGAACGATGCTATAACCTCCAGAGCTGCACGGCGCAGATTCAGGATAGAAGCTAACTACTATTGCTTTCCCTTCCCTGATCATGGTGCCAACAACCACTCTCTCTCGGCTAATGGGAAGATCAAAGTACCATCCTACATGATTAGCAACCGTACTTGAGGGATTGGCCCATTTCGGGTCCTCCGGCGTGGAATCAGGATCTTCCTCAGTCTCCCACGAAGCCTCATTATCGCTCAGGGTCCTGAGGTGCTGGCCATTATACTCCCTCCAGTCAACCTCGGTCTGCTCGAGTAAAGTCACAGTGTCTGGCTGATTTGAGAGCTCAGGGGTGGATCCCCTGTTGAAGGTACCCAAATATTCGCTGTCGTCATCG
>QMLT01000285.1 GCA_003646875.1 Deltaproteobacteria bacterium | reverse complement strand
TCAGGACTGACTATGTAATATTCAGCTATGATGCCTGTGGCACGAAGACCTTCAGCTTTTCTGCGGGCAGTCTCTATTGAAGAAAAATCACCGAAGCGAACCTTGTAGAGCCCTGTTTTATGAACAAAATAATAGGCATTTAAACCATGACTCTTTAACGATTCATAGAGCTGGATAGCGTTGTTTAGATTTGAGAACGCCCCCGCCTGAATGGAATATCTTATATAGGCTAACCTTCCTTTTTTTGGTACAGCTGGCCGTGAACCAGGAGAGACAACAGCTTTTCCGCCACATCGGGCTGTAAACAGGATTAATAATAAAGCCACAAAAATATGACGCCATTTCAACTTATGTGTGACTACTTCCTCTTCATTAACCAACATTCTCTTGTCTCTTTAGCCTAATCCTTTCTACATGAACATCTCTTGATTCTCTAATATTGTTAAGAAAAATCTACGCCGGAGCTCTACGATAAGCCGAGGGCTTTTCATATTCCTGGTCTCTTAAGCGGGGGGAGCATTTGCGCCCTGGCAAGATGATCATGTATTTTCTTAGGGGGAAACTTAGTCATATCCTTTTCCAGTATATGCACTTTTACGTCATGCTTACAAATAATGTCCAACTCTTGCCGAATCAATCCGAGCATATGTGCCGGCGCTACCAGTATTAGATAGCGAGCCTGATTGGCCTGGGCAATAGAACTGGCCTTTTCCGAGACCTTACGGGCAAAGCGGCGATCAAATTCATTATCATGTTTTGAACGGTGGTCATCATATCCGTGAGCTGGCCCTCCAAGGGGTACGCGACCTCTACCCATCTTTGAGTCAGTGTATAGGTCCCGTTCTGCTATCTCTTTCTCAGGGTTAAAAAGTTCCCCACGCTCAATAAGCCTGGGCCCGGATTCCAGCTCAGGAAACTCTACGGGTTCCAGGGTAAAAAAGCGTGCATGCGCTCCTCCTGTTACAATAACACAATAATCACTCATTTTAAATCTCCTTTGTCATTCGTACGTTTTATCATGGACTTACATCATTTTCATTATCGTCACTATGATTTGAACATCTGGATTTATTTAAAGAATACATGTGTGGCTGCCAGAAAGCACTTAATTGATAGTTTTAGGCCTTGTAGGTGGTTGATAATGTTATTATACTATTATCCAGTTTTATAAGCGAAGGTCAATCTTCTTTTTCTTGATGTAGCTGATTCAATTAATTATGCTGGTGTAAAACAAAAAGAACAACAAAACTTTTGCCCTCATGTGGAACATTCTCCCCTTTTTTAGGGATTTTTGAGTAGTTATCAACTTCAAAAAGGACAAAATTATCAGATTAGGAAAATTTTTTAACGGTTTGCTAACCTATACGATTTCGAAAATAGCGACAACTATAATATAAATCCGGTAATAGCGCTGACATCTGCTTTAAGTGACTATCTCTCCTTGAAAACGAGCTATGAAATCAAGTATGATCATGAACGGGTTCATTCAACGCTGAAAAAACCGATACTATTCTTGCACTCACACTTGTTGTTAATTTCTGATCGCACTACTATCAATAAGGGCACCCAGTAACCGAAAAAAAGCTCATCCAGATTGGCAAATCATATCACCTTCGGTACGCTATTTTTTACCAGGCAGGAAACATAAATGATACCCAAAGAAAGAGTATTTTCCCCGGTAATCTGCTTTGGGATCATCAGTAATTGTGGCACGATAAGGATTAGAAATGTTCGATAACGTACCCATCACTCGCATATACAAGGACAGCAACGCAAAGTCAAAGAGCATAAATGATAAGGTAGTGGCCGAACATGCCCTTACAATCAATCTGGACAAAAAAGAGCTGGTGACGCTCCTTTGCTCTCCGGAAAAGCTCGAATATCTCGCCCTTGGCTTCCTTTTCTCCGAAGGCCTTATAAAAGGAAAAGAGGACCTCAAGGAAATAGTGCTCGATGAAAACCAGGGTGTAGTAGAGATAGCAATCGCAGAGCATGCAAACATAGCTAAGGGCGGGGAGCCTAAGCGACTCATCGGTTCAAGCGGAGGTAGAGGAATCTCCCCACCCTTCCTTGATCACTACAAGGTAAAATCTGAAATCATTATAACACCAGGTGAAATTTTCAACCTCATGGAAGAATTTATTCATCGATCTGAGATATTTGAAGCCACAGGCGGGGTTCATAGTGCCGCATTGTGTAATAGGCAGCATATCCTTGTGTTCAGCGAGGACATTGGCAGGCACAACGCGATTGATAAGGTGTTTGGGGAATGCCTCTTGAAAGCACTACCCACCGATGACCATATAATGATCACTAGTGGAAGGGTATCCTCGGAGATTGTCAACAAAGTAGTGAAAAGGAATATTCCCATACTTATCTCTAAATCCGCCCCCACCAATAGGGGAGTCAAGCTAGCAGAAGATCTGGATATCACCCTTATCGGTTTCGTAAGGGGGGAGCGGATGAACCTTTACACCCATACAAGAAGGATAGCATACAATAAACCATGATGGAAATGAGGCTGTTTTTATCACTGCAACTACCCGCCAAGAGATACATACAGCAGTCCAAGCACGTCCCATAATGAAAGTTAAAGAAATAAAGGCAAAAGGCGTGCTCAATAAATCAAAAATATTCGACTACTGCCTTAATCCCTACACTGGTTGCCAGATTAAGTGTAGATACTGCTACGCACGATTATTTAAATTTATAGTATAGGAAACCTCATTTTGGCCGCAGCCAGCCCTGGCGTGACCTCCTTGGCATATATTTCAACCTCTGTGGTACCTATTGACTCACACGATATAGCCTAATCCGGATTGTATGGGGACAGGTCTGGGGGGGCAAAAAAATTACCCTAAGTATCTGATATTATTGATAACATAGCGTACCTCTATTTGACATAGCCTTTTTTGTGCTTGGGTGGCGAGTATGACCACCCGGGAACAATTGCAAGAAACTGTCTGTGATCTACTGTTTTGGCACGCCGCTGAACGGGATGATGCCAAGGTTGCAGATCACCTCTTCCATTGCCGTGAGATGGATGTGGTTTACGCCATGGACGAGGCAACCCTGTTTGACTCCTTTTTCAATTATTTACAGGAGATTGAAGTCTTTCCCTATATGAAATCAAAACAGGCATACCATTAGCTATCAAAATCGATGGAATCGAAAAACCCGACAATCTGCATATCCTTGCGGTGTTGGAGCAAGCCAAAGACAATGTAGCCGAATCGAGCGCCATTGATTCCCTGGTGATTGATCGCGGTTTCCTTTAAAGTGGCCACCACCTTGACGGGTGTGGATGAGATTTTGACTTGTGATTGGTTTAATCCAGAGGGCTCTAAGGCTAATACCACCAAAAAGGACCACAAGCCTATCCCTTTAAACGCAGTGGTGG